>NZ_JBICYR010000012.1:0-227852 GCF_043201175.1 Streptomyces sp. NPDC048337 | reverse complement strand
CGCTTCGCGGGCTTAGCCCCCTCCGGGGGCTGGACCCTCCGCTTCGCTCCGGGTCTCACAGCGCTGCGCGCTGTGCTAAGGAACCGCCTTGCTTCGCTCGGCGGGGCTCGGCTTCGCCGAGCCAGGGTCGGCCCTTCGGGCCGGGGTCCTACGCTGCGCTCCTGACGGTTCGGGTTCCGCTGTGCTCCACCCGAAGGGGCCCGCTCCGCGGGCCCAAGTCTTCCCTGCTCCGTGCCGAAGATGACCCCGTTTCACGGGGTCCGGGGCTTCGGCCCGTTGGGGTGTCCGCTTCGCTCCCACCCCAGGTCTTCCCAGATCCCAGGCGCTGGGCGCCTGGGAAGGGAACCCCCTCGACGCTCGTCCATGGCCGGCTTATGACCGGGGGTGCTCCGCTTCGCTTGGGAGCAATGGAACCGCTTTGCTTCGCTCAGCAAAGGGGGCTTACTTCACAGGCCCAAAAACCCTGTGCGCTTAGAAGAGACAGGCCTCGCTGTGCTCGGCCAGGTCCTTTCGGGACCCGACTCCTTTGCTTCGCTCCAGAGAAGTGAAATGCCTCGCTTTGCTCGGTGAGGCTTGGCTTGGCTAAGCCTAAGCCGGGTCTTCGGGCCGAGGCTTGCGTTTCGCTCAAGTCAAGGGCCCGGGTCCTTAACTTCGTTCGTGGTAGCCGTCTTAGGGGTTTAGACCTTCCGTTTTTATCAGGGGTACAGCGCTGAGTGTTGTGCAAATGAACGGCTTCGCTTTGTTCAGAGGGAGGGTGCTTCGTGTCCTCAGAGTTGGCCCCTCGGACCGTTGTCCGGAGCTGAGCTCTGCAAGGTTGGGGGTTCGACTTCGCTCCACCCGGAACGACCTGCTCTGCAGACCAGGATGACTCCATTCCATGGGGTCGGGCCTATGGCTCGTTTGGCCGGGTTAGCTCCGCTGCCTTGCCTGGGACCTTTAGGCTCGGCTTCCAGGGCCAGGACCCGTTACACGAGTCCTCTTGCCAGGAGGGGATGACGCGGGTTCGAATCCGGTTTGTTCCCCGCAGTGCGTATTCCACAACCTCAGGTCCCGGCTAGAGGAGTGCACACGACAGGCCAACAGCCGAGATGAACCTGGGGAGTGTGGAGGGCTGACCGCAGGCCTCGTAGTTCTGACCAGGAACAAACCCGACCAGGCTCACGGACATCAAAGCGCGGAACAACCACTGCAAACAAAACACAGAGCAACACAGAGAGAGCGGTGTGAGACCTCAGAGCCGGCCCTTCGGGCCGGAGCCCAGAGCTGGGCTCCGAAGAGTTCCCGAGGTTCCGGTTTGTTGCACCCCGAGCAACCTGGTCCGTGAACCATAGTGACCCTGTTTCACTCAGGTTCGCCCGCATCCTTCCGGTTTCGTCTTCAGGATCAGCCTACCCTCAGTGAGTTTTCAGGGGAGTGGCTCGGGGAGGAAGACGGGGTTGAGGTGGGGATTAACGGCGTTAACGGTGTTGAAGGGGGAGTGATTCAAAGTGGGTTTTGGATAGACATGGGAAATCAGTCAGATTCCGTGGGGTTGTTGGCTTGGTGGTGGGGAGGGTTGCGTTGTTGGAGGGGGCTGTTGGGGGGACTGGGGGCGGGTTGGAGGCGGGGTTTCGTGCGCGCAGCGCGGTAGGGGACGGCCTATAGAAGGTACGGAGATGCGTTGTAGCAGGTCAGGGGGGGTGCGGGGGGAAAGTTATGTCCCCTCAGGAGGGACATAACTGGGGGGATGTGTCGCTGGTAGGGGGACAGAGCGACTGCAAAATGTCAGTGGTGCTGACAGTATTTGGGCTTAAACGTCGGCTGGGCTGACGTTTTTTGGGGGATGTGTCGGCGAACTGCTGGAGGGCGGGGTGGGGTTGGGGGAGGGGGTGGCGGAGAGGCGGTGGGGAGGGGGTGGCTGAGATGTGTCCCTCCTGGGGGGACACAAGACACGCCGAACGTCAACGAGCGTGACACTTGTGTCACCCTTGTTGACATACTCTCCCTGCAGATCAACGAAGTGGAGAGCAGCCTCGTGTCATCAGAGCCTCAACGGCGTCGGCGGAGTCCGGCGGGTGCGCCGCGTCCTGATCTCCCCGTTGATGATGCGATCTCGGCGTGGAGTCAGCCGCTGGCTCCGGTCAAGGACCTGGACAGCCTGGCGAGGCGGTACCCGAGCCGGAAGCTGACGCTGGACGGCGAGCGGAAGCCGCTGGAGTTCTACGGGACGCAGAATCAGCCGAATGCGTTCTCGATGGACAGCCTGGAGTTCTTCCTGGTTATCGCCCAGTACTTCAGGGAAGCCTTGCCCCTGAGGCTGATCCTGCTGCTCATCGCGTGTCAGCGAGCGGGGGGGCGGATTCCTCTTACCCAGGAGGAGATGGCTACCATCCTGGACGTCAGTCGGACAAAGACGTCGGAGGCGCTGCACACCGTCATGTCTCATGGGATCGTCTTCAAGGTGCGGCGGGGCGTGTACCAGTTCAACCCGCCCTACAGTTACCGGGTGGCTGAGTTCATCCCTGGTACGGAGATGACGGGTGAGTTCGTGAAGGTGGAGCAGCACAGCACCATCTCGCAGATTCGCAGCGACACGAGCCTGCCGGACCTGGTCCGGTTCCCGTCGCTGGACCACATGCGCCAGGCCATCGAGGAACTGCGGGCCGAACGGGCCAAAGAGCGCGCTGCGCGTCGGCTGAGCCGGGCGAAGCGCACGGAAGAAGGGACAGCTCAGTGAGCACCTTGCGATTCGCTGCGGTCAACGCCGACGGGCTTCTCTCCGACCTTGACCTTCCGCCTGCGGCCTACCGTGTGCTGCTGAAGCTGCGTTCGCTGAGCGAGCCGGGTGGGCGGATCCTCATCGACCAGGCCACCGTGGGTGGGCTGCTGGAGCTCAGCCGGCCCAGTGTCAATGCCGCGCTGCGGAGCTTGGAGCTCGCGAAGCTGGTGCGGAAGGTGCGTAATGGGGTGTACCAGATCAACCCCATGCTGGCCGGGTACAACTCGTTCGAGGATGCTGTCGCCGCTGTGAACGACATGGCGGCCGATGAGCGGCTCGACGCGCGGGGGTATGTCGCCAGTTACCACCAGGCGGTGGCGGCGTATCAGGACCAGCTGGCCGAGCAGCGGAAGAAGCGGGCCGCGCAGGCTGCGGCGAAGAAGGCTGCCGAGTCGAAGCGGCGGAGGACCTTGCACGCCGTGGGGTGAGTGAGCCCCGAGCGGTTCGGCCTGGCTGGTTCGGCCTGGCTGGTGGGTTCCGCCCAGTTGGTTTGGACTGGTTGGGTTTGGCCGCTGGTTGGCTTGTGGGGGGAGTTTGGGTCCCGGGGTATCCCCCGGGACCCTTTTGGGGTTTGAGGGGCTGTGAGGGGCCTTGGGGGGCCTTGTGGGGGCGCTGTGGTGTTGGGGTCCGCTGTTAGAAGGCGAAGTCGACGTAGTCGATGTCCGTGAACTCGACCAGGAGGCTCGTGGCGCGGGCGCCGTTGTCCTTGAAGTAGATCTCCTGGAGGGCTTCGGCGGCGATCTGCTGGAGTTGGGCCTCGGTGGCGCCGGCCTCCTGGGCGGCGAAGAGGCGGGCCGCGTACTCCGGGGGGAGGTGTTGGGTGATGCGGCGCATGCGGCCGTCGTCGGTGGTGCCGGGGGCCGCGGTGAAGCCGAAGCGGGCGCGGGTCTCGATGACCAGGCCGGTGGTCTTGGCGGCCTGGTCGCGGGCGCGCTTGCGGACCAGGGGTTGCCAGCGGCGGCGTACCTCGGTTTCCAGGCGGGCGGCCAGTTCGGGCTTGGGCTGTTTGATTTGGTTTTTGATGTAGCGCTCGACCGTGCGTTGGGAGATGGCGAGGGTTGCTGCTACCGCCTTGGTTGATTTGAGTTGCTTTACGAGGAAGCGCATCTGGGCGCCTGCCGACTTCGGGATGGGGCGGGTGAAGTGCTGTTCGTCGGCCCGGGTGAGGCTGTCGGAGATGTCTGACATGGGTGATTACTCTCCGTGTGCCGCTGCGTCGTGGCCCTTGATGTGGCGGGCGGGGTTGAGGCCTTCGTCGAGCATCTGGACGGCCCAGAGGAGGGGTTGGGTGCCCTCGTGCTTGACCATGCCGGGGTTGACGCCCAGGCGGAAGCCGCCGGGGAGGGGTTTTCCGTCGGGGGTGTGCGGGAGGAAGTCGAGGGGGCTGGGGCCGTCGGAGAGGTAGACCGCGCAGTCGGAGAGGACTGCGATGGGGTGGAGGTCGGCTGTTCTTGCGAGTTTGAGCATTTTGCGGTGCATGTTGACTCGGGCCGTGGAGATGACGGCCGCGCGGATGTCGGGGCGCCAGGTGGGGCGTTCGAGGGCGGGCCAGGGTTCGCCGGGGCGGTAGGCGGCGCCCTGGGGGCGTTCGCGGAGCTTGCCGATGCCGCCCTTGACGGTTGATTTGATCGCCGAGAGGACGGATGCGGAGATTTGGGTTCGGGTGCCGGTTGCGGCTTCGGGGTCTTGTTTGTGCGTTGACATGGCCTTCAGGAACTCGGGTTCCGTGAGGGACGGGGTGACGCCGAGGTCCGCCATCGTGGCCATGTAGGCGTCGCGGAGGCGGGTGTACCAGGCGTCGAGGTACGGGCCGTTGTCCGGGCGGATCCAGGCTTCGGTGGGGCGGACGTCGTGGCCGAGCTCCTGGGCGTAGGCGAGGGTCGGGGTCGCGTACCAGGCGGGGCCGGTGGGGGGCTTGCCGTGGGGGGTGAAGGGGTTGGGGAGGCGGGGGTCGAGCTCGACGTCGAGGGAGGAGAGGTCCGCCAGCCAGCAGCCGGGGAGCTTGGGGTCGAAGCGGGGGCTGGTGGTGTGGGTCGCGGGGCCCAGGCCGACGACGAGGCGGTTCGCGGCGGCGGCGAAGGCCATGTTCACGTCGATGCCGACGGCGTGGGTGCGGGCGCACTCGGCGTCGGTGAGGAGCTGGGGGTCGCGGATCCAGTCGTAGGCCTCCTCGTCGAGGACCTGGTCCGGGGTGCGCTGGTGGGAGCGGGGGTAGAGGGAGGCGACGACGGGGTGTTCGTCGGGGGCCTCCGGGGGGGCGGGGTCGACGGGGCGGGTGAGGGAGCCGGGGACGGGGGCCGATACCCAGGTGTTGGTCGCCTCGTCGCGGGCGGCGCGGGTGGGGGGACGGAGGGCCGTCATGAGTTCGAGGCCGGTGACTGCCGTGGAGCCGCGGGGGGTGAGGACGCGGGCGGCGTAGGTGGTGAGGAGCTCGGCGAGTTCGGGGGCGGGGAGGGTGGCGGTGTCCTCGCCCCAGGCGCGGGGGTCGAGGGCGCCCCAGGGGAGGATCGCGAGCTGGACGCACTGCCGGCCGGTGGTGGGGGTGGCGGGGCGGTAGATGCGGGGCCAGGGGCCGAAGCCGCGGCGGGTGAGCTGCCATTTGTTTTTGGCGAGCTGCTTGAGGGTGGGGTGGTTGTCGGGGAGGCGGAGGGCGCGGCGGTCTTCGAGGGTGAGGGGGAGGCCGAGGCTTTCCACGGCGGGGGCGGTGAGGACGAGGAGGGGGTCGCCGTCCTTGCCGTTGCGGTGGAGGCGGGGGGAGCGGAGGTTCGCCTCGGTGAGGGCCCAGGTGAGGAGGGCGGGGAGGCCGCCGGTGGTGGGGTGGTCGAGGATGAGGCCGGCGGTGGTGTGGGCTTGGCCGGTGCCGGTTAGGACGGCTAGGGGGCCGTTGCCTTGCAGGGGGGTGTGGGGTCCGGTCTGGGGGGTGCGGGGTCCGGCCTGGGAAGTGCCGGTTCCGGCCTGGGGGGTGCCGGTTCCTTCCAGGGGGGTGCCGGTTCCCTCCAGGGGGGTGCGGGGTCCGGCCTGGGAGGTGTGGGGCTCGGTCTGGGGGGTGCCGGTTCCTTCCAGGGGGGTGCGGGGCCCTGCCTGGAAGGTGTGGGGCTCGGTCTGGGGGGTGCCGGTTCCCTCCAGGGGGGTGCGGGGCCCTGCCTGGGAGGTGTGGGGCTCGGTCTGGGGGGTGCGGGGCCCTGCCTGGGGGGTGTGGGGCCCGGTCTGGGGGGTGCCGGTTTCTGCCTGGGGGGTGGCGGGTCCTGGCTGGGGGGTGGTGGGGGTGGTCGTGGGCTGGGGAGGGGGGGGAGTTGTGGCGGGCGCCGGGTGTTGGCGGGGGGCGGTGGTGTGGGTGGGGGGCTGCGGAGTGGCCGTACCCGTGTCTGCCTGACGCTGGGGCTTCGCTCCGGGCTCGGGGGGGTTGACGGCACTGTCCGTGCGCGTGCCTTCCGGGAGCTGGGGGTTTGGCTCGGGCTCCGGGGTGTTGGCGCGGGGTGCGGTCGGGGCGGCAATGGCGTTGAGGGTGGTGGCCGCTGTGGCTGCCGCCAGCGGGGGAGTGGCGTTAACGCCGTTAACGGGGGCGACGGGGTGGGCCGTGTGTGCCTCGGCCGTCGGGTGGGGGGTGGGTTGCCTGGGCGTGCCTTCCCCGTGCTGGGGTTCCGTCTTGGGCTGCGGGGCGTGGGCCTCGGGCGCTGTGGCAGGGATCGGGGCGGCGTTAACGGCGTTAACGCCGTTAACGGGGTGGAGGGCTGTGAGGCCTTCCAGGAGGCGGGCGTAGGCGGCGCGCTTGGGGGGGCGGGGGGAGGTACGGCCGGTTTCCCAGGAGGTGACCGTTTCGCGGCGTACGGCGAGGGCCTTGGCGATCTGGTCCTGGCTCAGGCCGGCGGCCTCGCGGAGGCGTTTGCGCTCGTCCGGGTGCGGGAGCGGGTCCTGGGCGGCTTCTTCCAGCAGGGCGTCGACCGCTGCGAAGAGGCTCTCCTGTTCCTGCTCGTGGGTGTTTCCGGTGTTGCTGGTGTTCGGCATTGGTACCTCCGTGCCGAGCTTATGTGAAACGCACCCTGGAACGCACCTGAAACACACGTGGGGGCGTTAACGGCGTTAATGCCGTCAGCGCCCCCGGCGTGGGTGTGCCTCAGATGCGCAGCATGAGGAGTTCCGTGACGGCCTTGAGGTCGTCCGGGGTGAGGTGGGCCGTGAGGGCGTCCGCGATCGTTTCCGGGGAGATCGTGGAGATGGTGATGCGGGGGGTGGGGCGTTCTTGCTCCCGGTCGCGGTCCCGGTCCCGGTTCCGGTCCCCGTCCTGTGGTTGGGGTGGGGTGGGGTGGGTGCGTTGGCGGGGGGGATTTACCGCGTTGATGGTCTCCTCCGCTGCCGCCTGCTGGGCCTCCTGGGGGAGGCGGCCGATGCGGCGGGCCGGTTCCACCTTGAGTTCGCCCGATTCCACCTTGTCCTGGAGAGTGGGGGTCAGGTTGAGGAGGGTCAGGCGCTGGGAGACCCACGCCGGTGTCTTGCCGAGGCGCTTGGCGACCTGGGCCTGGGAGCCGTGTACGTCGACGAGTTCCTGGAGGGCGCGGGCCTGGTCCATGGGGGCCACGTCGACCCGGTGGATGTTGGCGATCAGGGCCGATTCGAGGATGTCGGAGGAGGAGGCTGCCAGGGCGTCGTTGACGTGGATCTGGATCGTTTTGAGGCCTGCCAGGTGGGCTGCTGCCAGGCGGCGGTTGCCGTCGATGACGACGTACGGGGCGCGGCCCAGGCCGTCGGTCGCGCCCGGGTGGGCCTCCATGAAGGCCATGCGGGTGGCGACCGCCAGGGGTTGGAGCTGGCCCCTGGCGGTGAGGGAGGCCGCCAGTTCGTCGAGTTCCGTGAGGTCTTCGCGGAGGTTGAAGGGGTTGTGGGCGAGGGCCTCGATGGGGACCTCGGACGGGGGGATCACCCCGGAGGTGGGAGCGCCCGTAGCCTCGGCGATGGCCGCGCGGCGGGAGCTGACGCCGGCGGGCTGGGCGCGGGCGAAGGATGCCGAGACGCCGAGCTTGTCGGCCTTGCTGCTCATGAGATCTCCCGGGCGAGGGCGCGCAGGGCGACCGCTTGGTCGCCCTTGGGGGCGTAGACGAAGAGGGGCTGCTTCACGCGGACCGCTTCGCGCTGTTCCTTCAGGTCGGGGACGACGGCGACGACGCGCGGATCCTTTATGTCCATCCAGGCCTGGAGGGAGGAGGTCGCGATGTAGCCGCGGCGGCCGTCGTAGAGGTTGACCACGAGGCCCAGGTAGTCGATGTCCAGGCTGAGGTCGTCGCGGAGATCGTTGATCTGGGAGGTGAGGAGGTCGTAGGCGTCGGCCGACGAGTCCTCCGCCTGTACGACGATCAGCGCGCCGGAGGCGCCGGGCTGTTCGGTGTCGCGGCGGCGGCCGTAGTAGATGGCCGCGTCCATGCTCAGGCCGAGGCTCGGGGGGCAGTCGACGAGGATGACGTCGTAGTCGGACTCGACGGGGGCCAGGGCGCGTTCGAGGGCGGCCTCGCGGGCGCGGACGGTGGAGAGGCGGACGTCGAGGAGGAAGGCGTCCGTGCATGCGGGGAGGAGGTGGAGGCGGTCTCCGAACCGGTCGTGCTCGATGGGCGCGATGAGGTCCTTGAGGGGGCCCTTGGCCTCGCCGGCCATGTGGCAGGTGAGGCTGTCGCCGCCGATGGGGAGCGGCTGCTGGCCGAGCTGCTTGGTGAGGTGGCCCTGGGGGTCGAAGTCGATGAGGAGCACGCGCATGCCCAGGCCCGGGAGGTCCTCCAGGTCCAGGGGGGTGGTGGCCGCGGGGTCCGGCTGGTCGTCCTCGGTGGTGAGGCGGGCCAGTTGGCGGGCGATGCGGACCGGGTGGAGGGTCGCGGGGTCCTCGGCGAGGGCCTCGGCCGTGCCCGCGGTGATGGCGGTCTTGCCGACGCCGCCCTTCTGGTTGCACACGATGATGCGGCGGACCACGGAGGGCCGTACGACGGAGGGGGCCGGGTTGAGCTCCAGCCAGAGCACTACGGACTGGGCGAGCCCCTGGATGAGGGAGACGCCGCGGTGGCGGGAGTCCGTACGGAAGGACTCCCACTGGCCCGCGGGGAGCCAGGTGGAGAAGGATTCGGCGCCGGAGGTGTCGACGGGGGAGGGGGCCGAGGCGAGGGCGCTCCACTGGGCGATGCCCTGGTGGACGGCGTCCTGGATGTCCACCCGCAGTTGGGCGGTGCGGATTTTCAACTCCTGGCGCAGCCACGGGGGGAGCTTGGAGACGACCTTCTCTCGGTCGCTCTGAGACGAGGGCGAAGTCATGAGAGGGACTTTACTAACGTTCTTGGGTGTTCGTGGGCGCCACGCTTGAGTTTTGCTAACGAAGTGGGTGGTGCTGCTTCTGGGTGTGCCGCTCAGTGTGTCGCCGGGTGTGCTTCCGGGTGGTTTTGCCGGGTACGCCACAGGGCGGCCTCGCACACGCCGTAGCGAGCACCCCCGTGGTTCGCCACGGCGTGTGCGAGGCCGCCCTGTCGCTTTGGAAGCGTCGTCAGCCGGCGGTCGGGACCGGCAGGCCGAGCTCCGCCCGGCACTCGGGCGAGCCCGTCGGGTCGAAGTGGGGGATGCGGGGTGCCGGCACGATCCCGGGGAGGAGGAAGTTCCAGAGGTCGGTGATCCGGGTGTGCAGGTCCTCGCGGTCCGTGCGGACGTGGGAGGTGACCTGGATGCCGGTGAACGAGCCGACGAGGAAGGTCGAGAGGGCGTGCACGTCGAGGGAGGGGAGTACGTCGCCGTGTTCCTGGGCCGGAGTCAGACAGCCGTGGGCGGTGTCGATCCAGGTGTTGTACGGGGTCGGGTCCGGGTTGGTGAAGGAGCCGAACTCGATGACCAGGCGGATGCTGGCGCGGACGCGGACGTTGGTGCGTAGGCCGTACGCCATCTGGTGGGAGAGGTCGATGACCGTCTGGAGGCCCGGGTTCTCGATGGCGGGGACGTCCGCGGAGATCTGGAACTGCTCGTCCATCAGGGTGCGGGCGAGGGCTTCCTTGGAGGGGAAGTGGAAGTACAGGGCGCCCTTGGTGACTCCGGCGTGGCGGACGACGTCGCTGAGGCTGGTGCCCTCGAAGCCGGCGTGGTCGAAGGCGGTGGCCGCGCCGTCCAGGATGGCCTGGCGGGTGATCTCCGCACGTTCCTGCCTGACCCTTGCCACGTGCGTGTCTCCTGGGGTGTTGGGCTGCGGGTGTCGCTGCCGCTGACTGGGGATTTGGCTCTGTGTTTTGTGCCGGGGTCAATCTAGGCAGGTCGGGGGGAAGAAAACCAGTCGCCCAGTACTTTTTGGGGTGAGGGTGGGGAGGGGGCGTTGGCGTTAACGGCGTTAACGCCGTTAACGGTGGGCTGCTGGTCGTTGGCGTTGCGCTCCTCGTCATGCGGGTGACGGCTTCGGCGTCAGTGGACTGGCTTCTTCCGTGTAGGTGGGGAGGGGGAGTGCGGTGGCGTCTTTCCCTGCCTTCAGCATCCAGTTGAGGATGCGGCGCCGGCTGAGAAGGCCGTTGCGCAGGCGCAGGCCGAGCTTGGTGCCGGGTGCGAGGAAGGGGCCCGTACGGTCGCCGCCCTTCTGGCAGTCCTGGGCGTAGGGGCGGAGGAGGGACTCGTAGCGGGCGAAGGCGGCCTGGTGGTCGTCGGGCGAGCGGGAGAGTTCGCCGGCCAGGACGTACGCCGAGACGATCCCGGTGCCCGTGCCCATGCCGCCGATGGTCGCGCCGCAGGCGGCGTCGCCGACGAGGGCGATCCGGCCGGCGGACCAGGTGGGGACGTCGGCTCGGCTGATGGAGTCGAAGTAGAGGTCGTCGGCTTCGGGCAGGGAGCTGAGGAGGTGGCCGACCTTCCAGGGGAGGCCTGCGAAGGCCTGCTTGAGGATCGCCTTCTGGGCTTCGAGGTCGTGGCGGTCGTACGTGAGCTCGGGGGAGGCGAAGACGAGGAAGGCGGCGGCACGGGTGGGGTCGGTGCGGGAGGTGCTGACGCTGGCCAGGCGGCCGGGGGCGTTGTAGGCGGTGGAGCCGGTGGGGTGGGTTGGGATGGGTCCGCTGGGTGCGCTGGGTGGGGTGGTGGTGGGGCGGAGGGTCGGGTGGTTGGGGAGGGTCCAGGTGGCGGCGTAGTGGCCCAGGTGGGTGACGTGGTCCGACTCCGGGCCGAAGGCGAGGCGGCGGACGTTGGAGTGGAGGCCGTCGGCGCCGATGACGAGGTCGAAGGTGCGGGGCGGGGCGTGGCGGAAGGTGACGTCCACGCCGGTGGCGGTCTCGGTGAGGGAGGTGATCGAGTCTCCGAAGAGGTACTCGGTGGTGGGGAGGGAGGACTCGTAGAGGACGCGGGAGAGGTCGCCGCGCGGGACTTCGATGTCGCCGCCGGCGAACTCGGCGGGGAGGTGGAGCAGCGGGTTGTCTTCGGCGTCGACGAAGGTCATGGGGCTGCCGCCGGTCTGGATGCGGCGGAGCTCGTCGAGGATGCCCATGCGGTCGAGGACGGTGAGGTGGGTTTCGCCGCGGAAGTCGACGGCCTGGCCGCCGGGGCGGAGGGCGGGGGCGAGTTCGACGACGGTGGGGCGGAAGCCGTGGCGGCCCAGCCAGTGGGCGAGGGCGGGGCCGGCGATGCTGGCGCCGGAGATCAGGATTGTTTGGGGCGGGTGGTTGTGCGGGTGGCTCTGCGGGTGGTGCTGGTTCTGCTGGTTCTGGCGCATGGGGGTTCCCTCGGATAACTGTGTCCGGTGGATACTAAAGCGATACTGTGCACGGTAGACGCAGTTTTTGGGCGAGCGCAAGGGGATCGAGCCGATGGCGGATGAGCAGTGGGATGCGGGGGCCGGGGCGGCGGCGGTGCGGTTGTTGTGGGGGCCGCCGCCGGGACCGCCGGCGCGGGGGCCGAAGCGGGGGCTGACGCTGGAGGGGATCGCGCTGGCGGGGGTCGGGATCGCCGATGCGGAGGGCTTGGGCGCGGTGTCGATGCAGCGGGTGGCCGGGGAGTTGGCGGTCACGAAGATGGCGCTGTACCGGTACGTGCCGGGGAAGGCGGAGTTGGTGGCGCTGATGGTGGAGGCGGCGTTGCCGGTGCCGGGGCCTGCGGCGCTGGGTGGGTGGCGGGAGCGGATCGAGGTGTGGGCGCGGGAGTTGTATGCGGGGTTTCGGCGGCACCCGTGGTTGTTGGAGGCGACGGTCGGGGTGCGGGTGATGGGGCCGCGGGAGCTGGGGTGGATGGAGCGGGCGCTCGCGGCGCTGGAGGGGTGCCGGTTGAGCGGGGCCGAGGCGATGGATGCGGTGGTGCTCGTGGCCGGGCATGTACGGGGGATTGCGGAGCAGGAGCGGGCGGCGGGTGGGGCTGCGGGGGCGGGGCCGGATGCGCAGCTTGCGGCGATGCTGGGTGAGGTGATGCGGGTGCACGGGGAGCGGTTCCCTGCGCTCGGGGCGGCGTTGGCCTCGGTGGCGGAGCACGGGGGGCAGGACCAGGCCTTGGAGTTCGGGCTGGAGCGGATCTTGGACGGGCTCGGTCTGCTGGTGGCCCGGCGGACGGGTGGGTGAGGCGCTCGGCGTTAACGGCGTTAACGGCGTTAACGGCGTTAACGCGGTGAAGGGGGCGGGCGGGCCGAGGGGTGGGGGCGGGCGGCACGTTAACGGCGTTAACGCCGTTAATGGTGGGCGCGTCTCCGTGGGTGGCGTTAACGGCGTTAAGGCGTGGGCTCGGGGTGGGGGCCCGTTGACTGCGTTGAGGTGGGCCCAGCGGAGCCGCGGGGGGAGGGCGAGTTGGCGGCGTTGAGGGTCGACGGTGGTGGGCCGGGCGGGCTGGGCATTAACGGCGTTAACGGTGGCCGCCTGCGGAGTGGGGGTGCTAACGGCGTTGATGGTGAGCTGGCGAAGCCTTGGGGTGCCAGGGGGCACCTGGATGATGGCGCTGAGTAGGTGGCGGGTGTGGGCGGTGGGGCGTTAACGGTGTTAACGGCGTTAACGGTGGGCTGGCAGAGCTTTTGGGGTGTCGGGGGCGCCGGGTTGGAGTTGTGCCGACGGTGGTGGGCCGGGCCGTGCCGTGCGTTAACGGCGTTAACGGTGGTCTGGCGGTGCCTTGGGGTGCCAGGGGCTCCTGGACGACGGCGCTGAGTAGACGGCGGGCGTGGGCGCCGGGCGGTGGGGGCGTTAACGGTGGGCTCGGCGGAGTCAGGGTGCTGGGCACGCTGTCGGCGTTGAAAGGGCGACGGATGGTCGGCCGGGTGGTGGGTAGGGTTAACGGCGTTAACGGTGGGCTGGCAGCGCCTCGGGGTGCCGGGATGGAGTTGTGGGCCGACGGTGGTGGGCCGGGCGGGGTGGGGCGTTAACGGCGTTAACGCCGTTAACGGGAGGCCGGGTGGCACGGCCAGGTCGTCAGCCTCATAGCCGACGGCAACCGGTGGCGAGACCTGCTGAGCGCGGAGCTCACGCCCGGCGAGGTGTTCGGCGACGCGGCGGATCACCCGCACTTCGTCTTCGAGGAGATGGACGTCCCCGGTGGTGCTCAGGTGGGCGTGACCGAGGATGGTCTGCACGTCGCGAGCAGCGTCAGATCCTTGTCCCGGCTGATGCGCAGGGCGGCGACGTGTCGGAGATCGTGCATCGTGTGGTTGGTGCCGAGGGCAGCGTTGATTCGGCGGAACACTGCACGCATGGCCTCGTAGTTCATCGGCTGAAGCCGCAGTGCATCTCCATGGTCACGGCGTCGAAGCGTCCACCACAAACACGTCAACGAGCATGCCAGTCAAGCGGTCTCAACTATCGCCCTGTCATGGACGCCTCAGACATGGGCATTCAATGCGGTGGTGTCGTGAGTGTGCGGCAGCGTTGAGGGGCGACTGGAGGTCTGATCCGGATTGCCCGCACCCCAGCTCCAGTAGCCGGGCCTTGGCCTCGTCCAGGTCCTCGACCGCGAAGTCGGCATCCGGTTTCGGGTGGGGTCGATGCCCCTCGCGGCGGCGTTAACGGCGTTAACGCCGTTAACGGGTGGTCCAGCCGCCGTCCACCGAGAGGGTCGTGCCCAGGACGAAGGAGGCGCGGTCGCTGCACAGCCAGGCCGCCGACTCGGCGATTTCGGTGGGGTCGGCGATGCGGGGGAGGGGGGCCGACTGGAGGAGGATCTCCTCCACCTCCGGGTTCTCCTTGATCCAGGCGTCGATCATCTCGCTGCGTGTGGCGCCGGGGGCGATGGCGTTCACGCGGATGCCCTGGGCGGCGTACTCGCAGGCGGCGGCCTTGGTGAGGCCGAGGACCGCGTGCTTCGACGCGATGTAGGTCGCCGTCACCGGGGTGGCGACCAGGCCGGCGGTGCTGCTGTTGTTCACGATCGAGCCGCCGCCGGTGGTGAGCATGGCGCGGATCTCGTGGCGCATGCAGTTCCAGACGCCGCGGACGTTCGTGTCCATGACGGTGTCGTACGCGTCCTCGTCCAGCAGGTGCATGGGCTTGGGGGTCGCGCCGACGCCCGCGTTGTTGAAGGCGGCGTCGAGGCGGCCGTAGGCGGCGACGGCCGCGTCGACCGCGCGGGCCACGTCCTCGGTGCGGGAGACGTCGGCGACCACGTACTGGGCCTGGTGGCCGGCGGCGCGCAGTTCCTCGGTGAGTTCGGCGAGTTGGGGTTCGCGGCGGGCCACGAGGGTCACCGAGGCGCCCTCACGGCAGAACACGCGGGCGGCGGCCGCCCCGATGCCGGCGCTCGCGCCCGTTATGAGGGCTGATTTGCCCGCCAGCAGAGCATTTTTGTTCGATCCCAGCGTCACTGCGTGAACGTAACACGGTGGAATGGGGCTTGTGATGAACAGTGACGTGCAAAGTGTGCTGGTGACCGGGGGTGCGGGCTTCGTGGGGTCGCTCGTGGTCGAGAGGCTCGTGGAGGAAGGGGTGCCGGTGCGGGCGTTGGTCCATCGGGCCGATGTGCCGCCGGGGGTCGAGGGCGTACGGGGAGACCTGGCGCGGGGCGAGTCGTTACGAGGGCTGTGCGAGGGCGTCGGAACGGTGCTGCATCTGGCCTCGCGGATCGGGGGGACACCGCAGGAGTGCCGGGCCGTGAACGTGGAGGGGACGCGGGCGCTGCTGGCGGAGGCGGAGCGGGCCGGGGTGCGGCGGATCGTGCAGTTGGGGACGGCGGCCGTGTACCGGGACGGGGCGCACCGGGGTGCGGCGGAGGGGGAACTTCCCGAGGAGCCCGGGTCGGTGACCAGTGTGACGCGGCTCGACGGGGAGCGGCTGGTACTGGCGGCCGGGGGGACGGTGCTGCGGCCCCATCTGGTGTACGGGCGGGGCGACCGGTGGGTGGTGCCGTCGCTGGTGCAGTTGCTCGCGCGGCTGCCGCACTGGGTGGACGGCGGGCGGGCCCGGATGTCCATGGTGTCGGTGGATGCGCTGGCCGGGGCGCTGGCGGAGCTGGCCGTACGGGGGGAGGGTGCGGGTGGTGTGCTGCACGCCGGACATCCCGAGCCGGTGACCGCGCGGGAGCTGGTGGAGACGGTCGTACGGGAGCTCGGGCTGCCGCTGCCGGAGGGGGACGTGGACGTGCCCGGGGCGCTGGAGTTGCTGGGGGGCCCGGGTGAGCCGGATCCGGTGCTGCGGCGACGGGTCTCGCTGCTCGCGGTGGACCACTGGTACGACAGCGGGCGGTTGTGGGGACGGCTGGAGGCCTCCCCCGGGCCGCGGTTCTCGGAGGGGTTCGGGCAGTACGCCGAGTGGTATCGGGGTGAGCTGCGGGTGTGAGACCGCCGGCGGGGGTCAGGAGGCGCCGGTCACCGTGGAGTGGAAGACGGTGCGGCCCTCCTGGTGGCCGGTGACCACGACGCGGCCGGGGGCGACGAGGGCTGCGTCGACCCAGCAGGGGGCGTCCAGTTCGGCGTAGTGGTGGAACTCGGTGGCGATGCCCGAGGGGGTGAAGCCGCCGGGGACGTGGAGTGCGCAGGCGGCCTGGCGGGCGGCCTCGACGAGGACCATGCCGGGGTGGTGGTCGTTGGCGTGCTCGAAGAGGATCGGGTGGTCGAGGTCGGGGCTCAGCTGCCAGCGGTCGGGCCGGTCGGTGGGGGCGAGGACCACGTCGAAGGGCAGCATCCGGCCGACGGAGGCGGCGGCCATCGGCGTACGGCGGGCCAGCGGTCGGGTTAATCCCAGGAGGCCGCGGTCGCCGCGCAGTCGGCGGTAGGTGGCGGGGGCGACGCAGCTGAAGCGGGCGGTGCCGGAGCCGGCGACCTCGCCGTTGCGGCGGATGTCCACCTCGAGGAAGCCGGAGAAACGGTTCCCCTTCCAGCCGAAGTCCGTGCACACGGCGGTGATGTCGAGGTCGCTCGGGCCGCGGCCTATGCGCAGCCGCTCGGGCCGGGACGTGAAGTCGAGGCTCCAGAGCAGGACGTTGTGGCCGAGGGGGACCCCGTAGACGGCGTGGCAGAGGTAGAGCCCCACCTGGCGGATGGTCTCGCCGGCCTGCACCGGGTCGTGGCTGGTGCCGTCGGCGCTGGTGAAGAAGGTGTGGGCGCGGGGCCACTGCCCGGCGAGGGCGAAGGCGTCCGCGCCGATGCGGTCGCAGCCGGTCAGGAAGACCTCGGCGAGAGAGCTGCGGTGGACGTACTCCCTGGGCACCGTCGTGGTCAGTCCGCGGGCGTCGTTGCAGCGCATCCATGGTTCCCCCGCCCCCGCCACCGCCCCCGGCAGGGGGAGGACAGGCGCGTCGTTGCGGATTGTCAGCGTGGTCATGGACTTCTCCCGCGGTGCCGTTTGACGGATAGGACGGGGTGGTACGCGACGCAAGATACGTACTCTCCGGTTTTGTTTGCAAGGTGCCACGAGGGGGCGGGTGTTGCTCGCGCACCGGTCTCAACAGGTGGGAAACGACGATTACGTGCCGTCGGCATGACGCCTACCAGCGGATATCCGGGTGGGGGGTGCCGGCCGGGGCGCGGTCGGTCCCGTCCCAAGTGAGAGCCGGTCTTCCGGTCATATGCGCCGGTCCGACAGGGTGTCGGCACCCGCCGTTCAGCCAAGGGGATTCAAGCCAACCCCGGGCGGTCGGCGTGGGATCGACCACGTCCCCGAAACCATTGGCAGGCGGGGCCGGTCGTGCCAGACTCGGGGCCGCCGTCGGTGAGTTAAGAACCGGATGGGCGGTTTTGAAATGCAGGGCGTGGACACTCCGCTGCGCCCTGTCGCCGACACGCAACCGCCCAACCTGGAGAGCTTTGAGATGAACCGTCAGTGCCCGATAGCCATCGACGTCTCCGGTGCGGACGTGCACGCCGAGGCAGCCCTCATCCGTGAACAGGCGCCGGCGACGCAGGTGCTGCTGCCCGGCGGTGTGACCGCCTGGGCCGTCAACCGGCACGCCGACATACGCAGGCTGCTCGTGGACCCGCGGGTGTCGAAGGACGCCTACCGCCACTGGCCCGCGTGGATCAACGGGGAGGTCGGCGCCGAGTGGCCGCTGGCCATCTGGGTCTCCGTGCAGAACATGATCACCGCTTACGGAGCCGAGCACACGCGGCTGCGCAAGCCGGTCGCCAACGCCTTCACCTCGCGGCGGGTCGCCGGCATGCGGCCGAGGATCGAGGAGGTGGTGGACGGGCTGCTCGACCGGCTGGCCGCGCTGCCGCCGGGGCAGGTGGTGGATCTGCGGACGGAGTTCGCGCACGAGCTGCCGACGCGGATCGTCTTCGACCTGTTCGGGATCCCGGAGCGCTCGTGGGCGCCCCTGCACAAGATCATCAAGGGGTTCTTCGACACGACGATCACGGCCGAGGACGCGCAGCAGAACGCGCTCGACCTGGACGTCACCATGGCCGACCTGGTCGCCTACCGGCGGGCGCACCCCGGCGACGACATGACCAGCGCGCTGATCGCGGCCCGGGACGCCGAGGTGCGGGCGGGCGAGGACGAGGAGCGGGCCCGGCTCGGGGAGAAGGAGCTGGTCGACAACCTGATCCTGCTCTTCACCGCCGGATACGAGACCTCCGTCAACCTCATCTGCACGGCCCTGTACGAACTGCTCCGCAACCCCGACCAGTTGGCGCTCGTACGGGAGGGGCTCGCCTCCTGGGAGGACGTGGTCGAGGAGGCGCTGCGGATCGAGTCGCCGGCCTCGTACGGGCTCATGCGGTTCGCGGTGGAGGACATCGACATGGGCGAGGGGGTGGTGATCCCGCAGGGCGAGCCGATCATCGTGTCCTTCGGGTCGGCCGGACGGGACCCGGCCGTGCACGGGGCGGACGCGGAGCGGTTCGACGTCACCCGGGAGACGCGCGGGCAGCATCTGTCCTTCGGCTTCGGGACCCACTACTGCCTGGGGGCGAGCCTGGCGCGGCTGGAGTGCGGGATCGCGGTGCGGCGGTACTTCGAGAGGTTCCCGGAGACGGCCGTGGCGGCTCCGGAATCGGGGGAGCTGCCGCGGGTGGAGTCGTTCATCTCCAACGGGCTGCGGGAGTTGCCGGTGGTGCTGGGGGCGGAGGCAAAAGCGACCGAGTGATAGTGACTGATTGATCACGGGAGGGTTGCCTCTGGACTGCTTGAAAAAAATCGGACCTTCTGGTTGGTTTTAGTGGGGTGGTGGGATCCTGCATGTGGATCCCATCGGAACGACCCACGGACAACGGAGGCACCCGTGGCACGGCAGGAGCGTGCGGTACGTACGCGTCGCGCGATCTTGGAAGCGGCGGCGGCGGTCTTCGACGAGCGCGGCTACGACGCGGCCACCATCGCGGACATCCTCTCCCGGGCGGGCGTCACCAAGGGCGCGCTCTACTTCCACTTCTCCTCCAAGCAGGAGCTGGCCCAGGGCGTGCTCGACGAGCAGTTCGCCGAGGGCGGGGTGCCCCACCGGGAGAGCAAGCTGCAGGAACTCGTCGACGTCGCCATGGTCCTGGCGTACCGGATGAAACGGGAGCCCATGCTCAGCGCGGGTGCCCGGCTCTCTTTGGGGCCGGGCATGCGCGAGATCTTCGGCGGGGGCTCGGTGCCGGGGTGGATCGAGTTCACGCGGACCCTGCTGGCGCAGGCGAAGGAGCAGGGCGAACTGCTGCCGCACGTGGATCCCGCCGAGACGGCCTGGATCCTCTCCGCCTGCTGGACGGGCGCGCAGATCTACTCGCAGACCCTGAGCGACCGCGAGGACATCGAGGAGCGGGTGGCCGGCGTCTACCAGCACATCTGCCCGAGCATCGCGACGCCGGCGATGCTCGGCAGGCTGGACATGGCCCCCGACCGGGGGGAGCGGGTGACCGCCGAGATGGAGGCCGGGCCGGGTCCGGGGACGGTGCAGGAACCCGAGCCGGCGTTGTCCTGAGGCAGCAGGCAGCAGGCAGCAGGCAGCAGGCAGCAGGCAGCAGGCTGAGGCGCCTTCGCCGCGGCGGGAGCCGGGCGGACGGGGCGGTCCGCTCCAGCGGGACTCGAGTCGGGCTCCGGTGGGGGCGCGGACTGTGACTCGTCAAGATCTTGTACCCCCCAAGTACCCCCCATGTACCCCCTTGGGCAAACCGCGATGGCGGTTTGTGGAGACTCCATGGCAAAGCAGGAGCGTGCCGCTCGCACGCGGGAAGCTCTGGTTCGTGCGGCCGCGGAGGTGTTCGCCGAGCAGGGGTTCGTCACCGCGTCGATCGCGGTGATCAGCCGCAGGGCCGGGGTGAGCGCCGGGGGTCTGCACTTCCACTTCGGCAGCAAGACCGCGCTGGCGCAGGCCGTTGAGGACCAGGCGGCGCGGGCGCTGCGGGGGGTCACGGTCGGTGGGGTGGGGGCCTCTGCGGGTGGGAGCGCCCTGCAGGTGCTCGTCGACTCCACGCACGCGCTGATGGGCCTGCTCGCGGACGACGTGGTGGTGCGGGCCGGCTTCGGGCTGTGCGCGGACGCCTCCTGGAGCGGCGGGGTCGACCTGCGCCGGCAGTGGCGCCTGTGGGTCGAGGAGGTCATGGCGGAGGCGGCGCGCGAAGGGTCGCTCGCCGAGGGGCTCTCCCCGCGGGACGCGGCGCGTGGGGTGGTGGCCGCGACGGTCGGGCTGGAGGTCCTGGGCGCGCACGAGCCGGAGTGGGTCGCGCCGCACACGCTCACCCGGTTCTGGACGCTGATGCTGCCGCGGCTCGCGGCGGTCGGGGTGCTGGGCGGGTTGATGCCGGAGGGGTCGGCGGGGTCCGTTTAGGGCTTTGTGGCGTTGCCTGGTGACTGAAGATCAGACTGGTTGGTCTGGTTGTGGTGGGGTGGGGTGTGCTCCTGTGACCCTTGTTGAGGGGCGGTTGAGGTCCCCTGGGGTGGTTCCGTAGGCCTGATTGCCGCATGAAAGCCCTGGTCAGAGTGGGTTCTTGAGTGACGGTGGGGTATGGCTGGTTTCCAAAACAGCGCGACCGGTTTGATATTGACAAACCGTCGGTCCTGTTTTCTACTGGCCATGCGACTCATCCAAGGACAGGGGAGTACGGCGTGAACATCGATGTACTGGGCCCGTTGGCGGTGCGGGAGAACGGAATCTCCATCACGCCGACCGCCCCCAAGCCCCGGCAGGTCCTGGCGCTCCTGGCCCTCCATGCCGATCAGGTGGTGCCCGTATCGGCACTGATCGAGGAGCTGTGGGCGGGGGAGCCGCCGCGCAGTGCGCGTACGACGCTTCAGACCTACGTGCTGCAGTTACGTGCGCTGATAGCCACCGCGTTGGAGCGGGGTGCGGGCGCCGGTGACGGCGAGGGTGAGCAGGTGGTGCGGACCGCCAAGGACATCCTGGTCACGCTGCCCGGCGGCTATCTGCTCAACAGCGGCGGCGGAACCCTCGACGTGCGGGAGTTCGACCGGCTCGCGGGGACCGGCTACCGCGCGATGGACGCCGGGGACTTCCCCGGTGCGGCGCGGCTGCTGCGGGAGGCGCTGGCGCTGTGGTCCGGGCCGGCCTTCGCCGACGTACAGGGCGGGGTCCAGCTGGACATGGAGACCCGGCGGCTGGAGGAGACGCGGCTGTGCGCTCTGGACCAGCGGATCGAGGCGGATCTGCGGCTGGGGCGGCACCGGGAGCTGCTGGCCGAGCTGACGGTGCTGGTGACGCGGTACCGGACGCACGAGAACCTGCACGGGCAGTTCATGCTCGCCCTGCACCGGTCGGGGCGGCGGGGTGAGGCGCTGGACGTGTACCAGCGGCTGCGCGGGACGCTGGTGCGTGAGCTGGGGCTGGAGCCGTCCGTGGCGCTGCGGCGCTTGCAGCGGTCGATTCTGATGGCGGGGCCGGAGAGTCTGGCCGAGGCCAATGTGGAGCCGGGGGGCGAGAGGCTCGTACGGGTCTGAGGGCTGGGGGCTGGGGCTGGGGCTGGTTCCGGGAGCCGGTTCTGGAGTCCGGTTTTGAGGCCCGGTTCCGGGGTCCGTGCTGGGGTCCGGTTCCGGGTTGTGAGGGCTCGGGACCGGGGGCTGGTTCGGGCTTTGTCGGCGGCGAGAGGGGACGGCTCGGTGCAGGAGAGGTCGGAGCGGACACGGAGGCGGCTGGTCTGCGCCGGGGCCGAGATGTTCCACCGGAACGGCTACGCCAACGCGACGCTGGGCGAGATCGCGGCCGCGGCCGGGGTGACGAAGGGGGCGCTGTACTTCCACTTCGCCTCCAAGGACGAGCTCGCGGAGGCCGTGCAGCAGCGGGGGTGCGCGCTGTTGTACGAGCAGGTGCGGGCGTTGCGTGAGTCCGGGGTCTCGCCGTTGCAGGCACTGATCGACATCACGCACTGGCTTGCGCGCTCGCTGCACGAGGAGCCGGCGATTCCGGCGAGCTTCCGGATCACCAAGGAGTGGGGTGGGGCGGGGCCGCGGGGTCCTGTCGGGGCGCGGGTCCCTGGCGGGGTGCGGGCCCCTGGCGGGGCGCGGCCGGTGGTCGTGGACTTCCACGGGGCGTGGATCTCCGCGGTGTGCTCGCTGCTGCGGCTGGCGCGGGATGCGGGGGAACTGCCGGTGGAGGGCCGCCGGTGGGAGAGCGCGGAGGCGTTGGTCGCGGCTGCGGCGTGCGGGATCGAGGTCATGTCGGGGACCGGGATGTCGTACGGGGAGTTACGGGGGAAGGTGGGGGCGCTGTGGGCGCTCCTGCTGCCGAGTCTCTTGGCCGACGGGCGGGAGCGGGCGTATCGGACCGAGGCGGAGTTCCTCGCGGAGCCGGTGCGGATCGGGTTTTGAAACCTCCCCTCCCTGAAGGGAGGGGATTCCTAGCTCACTTTGCCTGTCACCTAGCAGGTGGCAGGGCTTACAAGATCAGCACTAGCCGGGTTGAGACCAGCCCGGACGAGCATCACGCGGGCGGAGTTCTTGTCCCTGGGGGACACAAATCCGCACGCGGTGCACGCATACGTTCGTTCGGAAAGAGGTAGTGCGTGCTTGGCTCTCGCTCCGCACTGTGCGCAGTCCATCGTGGTGTGCGCGGGGTGGACCAGATGCACGGTGCGTCCGTGCTTGCGGGCCATCTCGACCAGCGCCGCCTTGACGGCGCCGATCGCGGCGTCGGCGGCCTTGCGGGCCATGGTGGTCTTCGCGAGGAACTTCGGCCGGAAGTCCTCCACGGCGATCGCGTCGAAGTCGCGGACGACGGTTTTGGCCCACTTGCGGCCGGTGTCGGTCCGCTTCCGGGCGATCTTCTTCGACACCTTGGCCGCCGCTTTGCGGGCCTTGCGGTAGCCGGCGGTGTCGGGCCGGTTCTTCGGCGTACGGCGCCGGGCCATCATCCGCTGATACCGGGCCAGCCTCTGCGCAGCTGTCTTGCCGTGCTGGGCGTGGGGCAGGTCGTGGGCGTCGGAGGTGGTGGTGGCGGTCTCCTTCACACCCCAGTCCACACCGATCACGCGGCCGGTCTCCGGCAGCGGAGCGGCGGCCGCGGCCACGACGAACGACGCGTACCAGTGCCCGAGACTGTCGCGGTACACCCGCACCGACGACGGCGCGGACGGAAGGTCAAGGGACCACACCACCGTCAGGACGATCCCGCCCGCCAGGTGCAGGCGGCTGTCCTTGAGGCGGAAGCCGCGGGTGGTGTAGTTCAGCGTCAAGGTCGCCTCGCGCTTGCGCTTGATGCGGGGCAGCCCTGCCCGCTGCCGCATCGGCAGCTTCGCCTTGATGTCCTTGACCGCCTTCGCCCGGGACTTCGCGAAGTCCCGGATGACCTGCTGCTGTGGAACCGAGCTGCCTTCCCTAAGCCACGTCATCGTCTGCCGGGCCCCGGTGAGCATCTTGTCGAGCTGCGCAGGCCCGCACGTCGTCTTCTCGCCGGTCGCCTGGTTGAGGGCGTGGACCTTGCGGGACATCGCGACGCACTCGTTCCACACCCACCTGCATCGCGCCCACTCGGCTTCCATCAGCGAAAGGGCGCCGGACGACACGCGCAGCCGGAAGGTATACCGGGCATGCCCGGCCCCTGTCTCGGCTTTCGGTGTCGTCGTCATGATTCGGAACCTAACAGCCCCTACTGACAACGGAAGAGAGTCCAGGTCAGAGCAGATGTGCAGAGAACTCCGCCGCTTCGCGGCTCCGGTCCAAGGCCCATTCCTCCCCGGCCTGAAGGCCGGGGCCTCCTGGGAGAAATCAGGTGAGGGGCTGTTCTTGGGCTCTGCCCCGGAACCCCGTGCCTCAAGTGCCTGCGGGGCTGGGTGGGGTGGGGTTGGAGAGGGGCTTGAGAGGGGCTTGAGGAATCGGGGGGTCGGGGTGGGGTGGGGTTAGCGTGCCCCCGTACTCGACGACTTGGGGGGGAGGACACCGTGAGGATTCAGGTTCTGGGTCCGTTGAGTGCCGAGGTCAACGGGGGGTCCATTGTGCCGACCGCCCGGAAGCCCAGGCAGATTCTGGCGCTCCTCGCCCTGTACCCGGGGCGGGTGATGCCGGTACCCACCCTCATGGAGGAGATCTGGGGGACCGCGCTGCCGCAGAGCGCCCTGACGACGCTGCAGACCTACATCCTGCAGTTGCGGCGGAGGCTTGGGACCGCCATGGGGCCCGGTGGGCCGGGTGGCGTGAAGGACGTGCTCGTCACGCGGCACGGTGGGTACTTGCTGCAGATACCGCCCGAGTCGGTGGACGTGCACGAGTACGAGAGTCTCGTCGCCCGGGGGCAGAGCGACTTCGAGCAGGGCGATGACGAGAGCGCGGCGGCCCTGCTCCGGGCGGCGCTCGCGTTGTGGCAGGGGCCCGCGCTGGTCGACGTACGGGCGGGGCCGATTCTTGAGATCGAAGTGATGAGGCTCGAAGAGAGTCGGCTCGTTGCTGTTGAGCGGCGGATCGATGTCGATCTGAGGCTGGGGCGGCATACCGAGTTGTTGGCCGAGCTGACCGAACTGATCGCGCGGCATCCGCAGCACGAGGGGCTGCACTCGCAGGCGATGGTCGCGCTGTACCGGTCCGGGCGGCAGGCGACGGCCCTCGATGTGTACCGCAGGCTGCGCGGGCGGCTCATCGAGGACCTGGGTGTGGAGCCCTCGCCGCAGTTGCAGCGGCTGCACCAGGCGATGCTGGCGGTGGACCCGGCGCTCGACGTGCAGGCCGGGCCCAAGAGAGGGTCCACCTTTGATCTGTACGCCGTCTGACCTTCGGCTTTCCTCTGGCATGCTCGGGGCGTGAGCGATCTTGAGGGCGGGCTGCGGGAGTTTCGGCTCGATGTGGCGCAGGCGGAGCTGGATGACCTGTCCGGGCGGCTGGGGCGGGTGCGGTGGCCCGACCAGCTGCCCGGGGTGGGGTGGGCGTACGGCATCCCGCTCGACGAGGTGAGGGGGTTGGTGGACTACTGGCGCCTGCGTTACGACTGGCGGGCGGCCGAGGAGCGGTTGAACGCCTGGCCGCAGTTCACCACTCTGATCGACGGGGCCAACGTGCACTTCGCGCACGTGAGGTCGCCCGAGCCGGATGCCACGCCGTTGTTGATGACCCATGGGTGGCCCGGGTCGTTCGTCGAGTTTCTGCGCGTCGCCGGGCCGTTGAGCGATCCGCGGGCCCATGGTGGGGATCCCGCCGATGCCTTTCATCTGGTGCTGCCGCACATTCCGGGGTTCGCGCTGTCCGGGCCCACCGTCGAGGCGGGCTGGGAGTTCAAGCGGGTCGCGCGGGCCTTCGGGGTGCTGATGGAGCGGCTCGGGTACGAGGCCTACGGGGTCCAGGGCGGTGACTGGGGGGCCGCCGTATCGCGGGAGCTGGGGCGGATCCGGCCCGAGTGCGTGGTCGGAGTGCATCTGAACCTGCTGCCGGGGGGCGGGGTCACCGAGGAGCCGAGTGCTGACGAGCTGGCCGCGCTGAGCCCGGGCGAGCGGGAGCGGACGGTGGCCAGCTGGGAGCGGTACCGGAGCTGGACGCGCGAGCGGCAGGGGTACGCCGACATCCAGGCGACCCGGCCGCAGACCCTCGCGTACGGGCTGAACGATTCGCCCGTCGGGCTGCTGGCCTGGATCGGGGAGAAGTTCGCCGAGTGGAGCGATCCGCGGTGCCCGATCGACCGGGACCAGCTGCTCACCAACGTGATGCTGTACTGGCTGACCGGGACGGCCGGTTCCGCCGCCCGGATCTACTACGAGCGGGCGCACGCCGACTACGCCGGGCGGCCGCCCGAGGTGTCGCGGACGCCGACCGCCCTCGCCGACTTCCCCCGGGACAATTTCGTCCCGCTGCGGCATGTCGCCGAGCGGACCAACCGCATCGTGCGCTGGACCTCGTACGAGAGGGGCGGGCACTTTCCCGCGATGGAGGTGCCGGAGCTGCTGGTGGGGGACGTTCGGGAATTCTTCCGGCTGCTCCGGCCCTGACCGGAGGCCCGGTCCGGTCCGGTCAGGTATGGGCCCTGCCGGCGCGGGAGACGGCGTCCAGGGCGACCGGCCAAGGGAAGTGGGGCGGGGCGTCCTGGCCGGGCGGGCCGGGGGTGAAGCCGTTCTCGCCGAACAGGACCTCGACGCCGGCGGCCCGCAGGACCGAGAGGGACTGGTCGAACTGGGGGTGCGCGGCGAGGGCCGTGTTCGTGCAGGGCACGGCGACGGCGGGGGTGCCCTTGCCGATGGCCTCGGCGGCGACGCCGACGGTGAAGCGGTCGGTGAGGCCGAGGGCCCAGGCGTTGACCGTGTTGAAGGTGGCGGGCGCGAAGAGCAGGGCGTCGGCCGGCGGCCATACGTCGTCCTCCCCGGGCAGCTTGTACTGCCAGCGCACCGGGTGGCCGGTCAGGGCGGCCAGTCCGTCGAGGCTTCCGGCCAGCCAGTGCGCCGCCGTGGGGGTGAGGCCGAGGCACACGTCCCAGCCGCGGGCCTGGGCGTCCTCGATCACGTGGGCCACGTCGAAGACGGGCGGGGCGGCGGAGCAGAACAGGTACAGGGTCCTCGTGGTCATACGGCAATATGATCATATTGCTTGACCTCAACCATGCTTGAGGGAGCATGATCGGATTCATGAGCCGGAACCACGAAGCCACAGGGGAAGCCGCAGCCGTCGAGGCGATCGCGGAGGTCGTCGCCACCGTCGAGCGCACGCAGCAGGCCAAGGACGCCGAGGGCTTCCTCGCCCTCTTCCACCCGGACGCGCTGTGGACCACCGCGCACGGGAAGGTCCTCATCGGATTCGACGCGATAGCCGAGTTCACGCGGGAGGTGCTGCCGGCCGCGAGCTGGGACGGGAAGGTCACCTACGAGGTGGTCCACACGCAGTTCCTGCGGCCGGACGTGGCCGCGGTGAAGGTGCGCCAGCGCTACCACGCAGCGGACGGGGACGGCAGCGAGGGCGCGCCGCTGTACGTGATGACCCGGGCCGAGGACGGGCGCTGGCTGCTGACGGCCTGCCAGAACACCCAGGTGGTGGCCGCGGGCGGCGCGTAGCCGGGGCCGGGGATCACCTCTTCGGCCACCCGATGTCGTCGTCCGGCTTGTCCTCCTGGGCCGGGCCGGACGACCGGACGGTGGCGGCGGGGGCCGCGGTGTGTGCTGCGGGCGTCCGGGACGGGCAGGACGCGCGGGACGCGCACACCGATGGCCTCATCGTCGACTCCAAGGCGCTGATTGCGGGAAGAGCGGGGCGCCGGCCGGTACGAAGGCCGGATTTTGGAGAGTTTGCCTGGCCGGGGTCGAGGATCGCTCGACGACGGCATGAGGTGCGGACGAGGTCCGGACGAGACGGGCCGGGAATCCGTGGCAAAGGTTTGCCCGGCTGTTGCCGGGGACCCTACGCTCGGTGCCCGTTCCCGACAGATTCCTTGCCCGCGACCCGAGGGATGCTCATGCTGCGACAGCCCGCGTTCGGACACCGCCTGAAGAAGCTGCGGCTCGCCCAGGGCCTGTCGCAGACGGCGCTGGCCGGCGAGGGCATGTCCACCGGCTACCTCTCCCGCCTGGAGTCCGGGGCACGGCAGCCCACCGACCGGGCCGTGGGCTACCTGGCCGGCCGGCTGGGCCTGGAGGCCGCCGACTTCGAGGAGCCGGCCACCGGCTCCCTGGCCCACGCCCTCACCCTCGCCGCGTCGACCGGCTCCCCCGACGCCATCGAGGCGCTGCGCCAGGCCCTGGCCGCCGAGGGGCACGAGAGCCCGGTACTGCGCTGGCAGGCGCTGTGGCTGCTCGCCCAGGCCGCCCGCGTCCAGGGCGACCACGCGGTCGAGCGGGAGCGGCTGGCCCAACTGGTCGCGCTCGGCGAGGAAGTGGGCGTCAGCGAGCTGCGCGTACGCGGCCTGACCCGGCTCGCCCGCTGTCTGCGCTCCATCGGTGAGATCACCCCGGCCGTGGACGCGGCCGTCGAGGCCCACCGGATCGCGCTGCGCGAGAAGCTGGGCGTGGAGGACCGGGCCACCGCCCTGCTGGCGCTCGTCTCCGTACAGGCCGAGGCGGGCCGGGTGGGCGATGCCCGGGTGCACGCGGACGAGCTGACCGCGCTCGTCGAGGGCCGCTCCGACGCGCTGTGGGCCGAGGCCATGTGGACCGCCGCCGCCGTCCGCATGCGCCAGGGCGACTACCCCGGCGCGCAGGCCTGCCTGGACGCCGCCCTCGACCGGTTCAGCAGCCAGGAGGACCTGATCCTGTGGATCCGGCTGCGGCTGGCCACGGGCCGGCTGCACCTCCAGAAGATGCCGGTCGACCCCGTGCAGGCACAGCGCCGCGCGGAGGAGGCCGAGGCCGCCCTCGCCTTCGTCGGCACACCGGCCCTGCGGCAGGACCTGACCGCCCTCAAGGCCGATCTGGCCTTCGCCACCGGCCGCTACGACGACGCGCGGGCCCTGCTCGGCGAACTGGCCGCCGACCAGCCGAGGATGACGTACCGGGGGCAGGTGCGGCTGGAGATCCTGCGCCACCAGCTGCTGATCCTCGGCGGCGACCCCTCCGGCATCCAGGGGCTGCGCGCCCTGGCCCAGCAGGCGCAGGAGGACGCCAACATCGACCTCGCCGCCGAGATCTGGCGGGTGCTGGCCGACGCGCTGACGGAGGCGGGGCAGGTCTCGGCCGTCGGGGGTTGAGGAAAGCTCGAGTCCCCTGGTGCAGGCTTGGGCGCACCCGCACAAACGATCAGGGGAGGTGCCTCTCATGTCGTCGCAGCGCGTGCACGCGAGCGAGCAGACGGCGTGGATCGCCGCCCCGGCCGGTGTGGTCTACGGACTGCTGGCCGACGCGGTGCGCTGGCCCCTCCTGCTGCCCTCGCCCGTCCACGTCGAGCGCATCGACTTCGACGGAGTACGGGAACGGCTGCGGCTGTGGGACGTGGCGGGCGGCGAGCGGGTCCGCTCCTTCCACGTACGCCGGGTCCTGCACCCGGAGTCGAGGACCGTCGAGTTCGAGCAGGAGGACACCGCCCGCCCGGGCGTGCCCACGACCGGCACCTGGACGGTCGAGGCGAGCGGCGAGGCGGAATGCCGGGTGACGCTGCGCGAGGAGCGGACCCTGGAGGGCCTGCCGGCCGCCGGGACCGCGCGCAGCAGGCAGGAGTGGGAGGCGGAGCCGGCCGAATGGCTCGCCCACCTCAAGGCGGTCGCCGAGCGCTGGGAGCGCCTGGACGAACTGCTGCTGTCCTTCGAGGACAGCGTGCACGTCGACGGCCCCGCCGAGCTGGTCTACGACTTCCTCCACCGCATCGAGGAGTGGCCGCAGCGGGTCCCGCACGTGGACGCGGCGCGCGTGGTCGAGGACGTGCCCGGTGTGCAGATCGCCGACGTGGACACCTGCGCCACCCCCGACGGCCGGACCGTCGCCAGCCGGGCGGTGCGGCTGTGCTTCCCCTCGGCCGCGCGGATCGTCTTCAAGGAGCTGGTGACGCCCGGGCCGATCGCCGCGCACACCGGGGAATGGTCCCTGATACCGGACGGGGACGGCGTACGGGTCGTCTGCGCCCGGCAGGTGATGCTGAGCGAGGACGCCGCCGGGCTGGTGCCGGGTCCGGGGACCGGCCTCGTCGAGGCGCGGCGGTACGTGCGGACGTGGCTGGGGCGGGCGAGTACCGAGACGCTGCGCTTGGCCAGGTGGCGGGCGCAGACCGCTGTGCGGCGGCTGCGATGAGTACGAGGAGGAGTCCGCGGATGGCACTGGTCCAGGGCGCGGCGCCGCTGCCGGGGCTCCGCCCCGGACCCCGCGCCTCGAACGCCGGCGGGGCTGGGGAGGACGCGCCCCTGTACGTCCCCGGTCCCGAAGGGCCCTGGGAGGAGGTGGCCGATCGGCTTGACGACGTGGGACGGGCGGTCGTCTGCACCACCTGGGGGCAGTGGCTGACCGCCGTGCTGCTCGACCCGGCGCTGCGCCCGCTGCTCGGGGAGGACTGGCCGCGCTTCCGGCAGACGCCGGCCGCGGCCGGGCGGATGCGGTTCGCCGTATCGCGGTTCGTCATGAAGTACACCGCCGCCACCGCCCTGGACGTGCCCGTGCACACCCTGGAACTGGGCTACGGGCCGGGCGGGCGGCCCGAACTGCGGGGGCTCGGCAGCGGGGTGGAGGTGAGCCTGGCGCACACCGACGAGCTGGTCGTGGTCGGCGTCAGCCGCACCGGGCCCATCGGCGTGGACGCGGAGCCCGCCGACCGGGAGGTCTCCGTAGGGCTGCTGCGCGGGCACGTGTGCACGGCGGAGGAGAACGCCGTACTCGACGCGCTGCCCGAGGACGAACGCCGCGCGCGGCTGCTGTGGCTGTGGACCCTGAAGGAGGCCTACACCAAGGCGCTCGGGCACGGGGGGCGACGGCGCTTCTCCACCTTCGGCTTCGGCCTCGACGGCGAGGGCCGGGTGGCCCTGACCGAGGCGGCGGACGCGCGGGCCGCGGAGCCGGTGGCCGGGGAGTGGAGCTTCGCCACCCATCTCGTCCAGGACCGCTACCTGGTCAGCGAGGCGCACCGGGCGCGCCGCTAGTGCTCTGACCGGAAGGGTTCACCGCCTCACGGCGTCCGGCTCGGCACCTCGCTGCGTTGTCGGACCGCGCGAGTACGCCGAGTACGAGCTGCGGCCCTCCGCCTTGCGATGCACCGCACCGGACGCCGCGAGCCGGCAAACCTTTCCGGCCAGAGCGCTAGGCGGCGAAGAGGTCGAACGTCGAGGTGTGCCGCGGTCCGGCGAGCACGTCGAGTTGCGGGTCCACGGCCAGCATGGCCTGGTGCAGGCGCTGCAGCTGGGGTGACGGCTCCACGCCGAGGTCCTCGATCAGCCGGGCCCGCAGCCTGCGGTACACGTCCAGGGCCGTCGCCTGCCGTCCCGACCGGTACAGCGCGACCATGACCTGCGAGTGGAGCCCCTCGTGCTGGGGGTGGCGCGCGGTCAGCTCGGTGAGCTCCGCGATCAGTTCGGCGTGCCGGCCGAGCCGCAGGTCGGCGTCGATCCGCCGCTCCACGGTGACCAGGCGGCTCTCCTCCAGGCGCATCACCTCGATGTCGAGGATCGGCCCGACCCGTACGTCGACCAGCGCCGGGCCCCGCCACAGTTCCAGCGCGGCCCGCAGGCGGGCGGCGGAGACCTGGTCGTCACCCGTCTCGAAGGCGGCCTGGCCCTCGCGGGTGAGGTGCTCGTAGTCGTGTACGTCGACGCTGTCCTCGGGGATCTGCAGCAGATAGCCGCCGTGCCGGGTGGCCAGTACGTCCTTGGCGCTGCCCGGGGCGTCGGGGCCCATGGCGGTGCCCAGCCGCCGGCGCAATTGGAGGATGTACGTCTGGAGGGTGGTCAGCGCGCTCTGCGGCGGCTGCGTTCCCCAGATTTCCTCCATGAGGGTGGGAACGGGTATGACACGTCCGGGATACAGCGCGAGAAGCGAAAGAACCTGCCGCGGCTTTCCCGCGGTCGGAACGATGGAACCCCCGTTGACCTCGGCACTCAACGGACCCAGAACCTGAATCCTCACGGTCTCCCCTCCGCACTCGTCGAGTTACCAGGCATTTCTGCCACCGGTGGCGAAAGGAACCGCCCCCGTGCCGCGCACGCTAGCCGGGGTAGACGTTTTCCATCCCTTTTCTTTAGTGGAGTTCAAGCCACCTTCGGTTACGGCCAGTCGATCTGAGCGGTGGCCGGGGCGCCGGCGGCCGGGGCGGCGGTCGAGGCCGGGGCGACGGGCCAGTCGATGTTCCCGCCGTCGGCCTGGGCGACGCCGCCCGCGGTCAGGACGGCGGCGGCGGCGAGAGCGGCGGTGGCGACGAGGCGGGCGATGTTCTTCATGGTGACTCCTCCGTGGCAACTGTTTGATTCTTCTTGGCAAGTCCTCTGCCAAGAAGATTGGCAACACCCGCTTGGAATTCGCTCGTCAATCGCTTGAGGTGAGCTGGAGAAGGCTGCCAGAACTGCTCTGACCTGCAAGGAAAATGACGGGAAAGGGAGCGGGCGGGGCGTTGCCAAAGGTTGCCAAGGGGTCGGGAACTCGAGTCTCGCCGGAGCGGGCGTTGCCCGATATTGCCAAAGCTGCCAAGTGCTGGGCAATATATTGCCAAGCCTGTTGGCAAAGCTTGGTACATGAGGGTCGTGAAAGCGGGCGGCCCCGACAGCGGGGGGAGGCCCCTGAAATGAACGCGCCGACGTACCACGGGGAACGAACGGCCCACCTGGACACCGCCGGTACGGGCCGCATGCCGGACGAGGTGCGCGCCGTACTCGCCGACTGCACGGCCCTCGACGACCGCTTCGGTGCGGCCGCGCTCGAGGAGCGCCTCGGCGCCGTCCTGCACACGGGGATCCACGAACGCCTCGGCGCCCTGCTCGGCGTCCCCGCCGGCGACACGGTCCTCGCGGCCGGCGCGGCCGAGGCCTTCGAGGCCTTCCTCTCCGGCCTCGCCCTGGGCCCGGACGACCGGATCTGGACCACCCCGCACGAGGGCGTGGCCCACCTGGCCGCCCTGCGCGCCCTGCAGGGCCGCACCCGGTGCCGGCTGGAGGTGGTCCCGCTGCGCGCGGACGGGGACCTCGACCTGGACTGGATGCGGGCCCACCTCGACGAGGACGTCGCCCTCGTCTCCGTCGTCCACGTCTCCTCGGCCTGCGGGACCGTCAACCCCGTCGAGGAGATCGGCCGGCTGCTCGCCGCCCACCGCGCCCGCTACGCCGTCGACGCCTCCCAGTCCGTCGGCCGGCTCCCCGTCGACGCCGCGCGCGTCGGCTGCCACCTGCTCACCGCGGACGGCTGGAGGTTCCTGCGCGGTCCGGAGGGCGTCGGCTTCGCGTACGTCGCCCCCGGCGCGGGGGACGGCGCCCCGCGGCCGCCCGCCCCGGCCGCCGTCGCCGCGCTGTACACCGCCCTGGCCCACCACACCGCCGCCACGTCCCTCCCGTATGAGGACCTCCTGCCCCGGCTGCGCGCCGTCGTCGAGCGGACGCCCGGGATGGAACTGCTCGCCTCGGGACGGGAACAGGCCGGCATCCTCGCCTTCCGGCACGCCGAGATCCCGGCCGCGGCCATCCGCCGGGGACTGGCCCGGCGCGGGGTCGTCCTGTCGAAGACCGTCGCGCACGAGAACCCGCTGCACCCGGCCGGGCAGGACGGAGTCCCCGCCCTGCGCGCCTCCGTCCACCACGACAACACCGCGGAGGACATCGACCGCTTCGGGCAGGCGCTCGCGGAGGTCCTGCGGGAGCAGCGGAACGCCGCCGCCCCCGCCGAAGGGGTCCTCGCGGCCGCCGGAGCCACCGCCTGCGCAGCGCCGTCCCCCCACCGCACGCCGTCCCCGCACCGCGCACGACCGGCCAGGCGGCGCGGCCACCTCACGCTGCACCGGGCGAACTGAGACCCGCCATCTTCAGACCTGGAGGAGCCAGATGACCATCAGCGACGCGCCACCCCTGCCGGTCCTCGACCCGGCCGCGGAACTGGCCGCCATCAAGGCCCACGCGGTGGCCGGCCCGGACGAGCGGGCCACCGAACGGCAGCACGCCAAGGGCAAGCTCACCGCCCGCGAGCGGATCGGCCTGCTGCTCGACGAGGGCTCGTTCCACGAGATCGAGACCCTGCGACGGCACCGCGCCAGCGGTTTCGGACTGGAGGCCAAGAAGCCCTACACCGACGGCGTCGTCACCGGCTGGGGCACCGTGGACGGCCGTACCGTCTTCGTGTTCGCGCACGACTTCCGCATCTTCGGCGGCGCGCTCGGCGAGGCGCACGCCGAGAAGATCCACAAGATCATGGACATGGCCCTCGCGGCCGGCGCCCCGCTGGTGTCGCTGAACGACGGCGCGGGTGCCCGTATCCAGGAGGGCGTCTCGGCGCTGGCCGGATACGGCGGCATCTTCCAGCGCAACACCAAGGCCTCGGGAGTGATCCCGCAGATCAGCGTGATGCTGGGGCCGTGCGCCGGCGGCGCCGCCTACAGCCCCGCCTTGACGGACTTCGTGTTCATGGTGCGGGACACCTCGCAGATGTTCATCACCGGCCCGGACGTGGTCCGCGCGGTGACCGGCGAGGAGATCACCCAGAACGGGCTCGGCGGCGCCGACGTGCACGCCGCGGTCTCCGGAGTGGCCGCCTTCGCCTACGAGGACGAGCCGAGCTGCCTGGAGGACGTGCGGCACCTGCTGTCGCTGCTGCCCGCCAACAACCGCGAGACACCGCCGCGCGAGTTCACGGGCGACCCGGCCGACCGGCGCACCGACGCGCTGTCCTCCCTCGTCCCGGCCAACCCGCAGCAGGCGTACGACATCCGCAAGGTCATCGAGGAGGTCGTCGACGACGGCGAGTACTTCGAGGTCCAGCCGGCCTGGGCGACCAACGTGGTGTGCGCGCTCGCCCGGATGGACGGGCACGTCACCGGCTTCGTCGCCAACCAGCCCGCCAGCCTCGCCGGGGTGCTCGACATCCACGCCAGCGAGAAGGCGGCCCGCTTCGTGCAGTTCTGCGACGCCTTCAACATCCCGCTGGTCACCCTCGTCGACGTGCCCGGCTTCCTGCCCGGCGTGGACCAGGAGCACGGCGGGATCATCCGGCACGGCGCCAAACTGCTCTACGCCTACTGCAACGCGACCGTCCCGCGGATCTCGCTCGTGCTGCGCAAGGCGTACGGCGGCGCGTACATCGTCATGGACTCCCGCTCCATCGGCGCGGACCTGGCGCTGGCCTGGCCCACCAACGAGATCGCCGTCATGGGCGCCGAGGGCGCGGCGAACGTCATCTTCCGCCGGGAGATCGCCGCCGCGGCCGACCCCGACGCGATGCGCGCGCAGAAGATCAAGGAGTACACGACCGAGCTCATGCACCCCTACTACGCCGCCGAACGCGGGCTCGTCGACGACGTCATCGATCCGGGCGAGACCCGCTCGGTGCTCGTCGGGGCGCTGGCCATGCTGCGTACCAAGTACGCCGACCTGCCGTCGCGCAAGCACGGCAACCCGCCGGTATGACGGGCGGGAACGCGGCGAAGGTCCCCGCTGCGCCGGACGCGCCGCAGACCTGGCGGATCGTCGGCGGGGACCCCGACGCGACCGAGACGGCCGCCGTCCTCGCGGTCCTGACGGCCCTGCTGCTGAACCGGTCCGGCGATTCCGCGCCGGAGCCACCGCGCACGGTGTCCGCCGGCTGGGACCGCGCCCCGACCGGCGCGTTCCGCCACGCCGGCAGCTGGCGGCAGCGCTAGGCCGGTGCCCGGGGGCCGCCTCCATCCCACTTCAGCCGTGCCACGAGTTCCCTGCGAGACGCTTCGGAAGCAGAGGCGAGCGACGGAGGGATGAGGATGACGGTGAAGGCGATGGACAAGGCCCCCGAGCGGCCCGTGGCCCTGGTCACCGGAGCCACCAGCGGCATCGGACTGGCCATCGCCCGGGACCTGGGGGCCCGCGGGCACCGGGTGTTCCTCTGCGCCCGCACCGAGGCCAAGGTCAAGGAGACCGTCGCGGACCTCCAGTCCGAGGGGCTGACCGTGGAGGGCGCGGCCGCCGACGTACGCGACCGGACCGCCGTGGAGGGCCTGGTCGCCGCGGCCGTGGCGACCTACGGCGCGCCCGTCAGCATCCTGGTCAACAACGCGGGCCGCAGCGGCGGCGGTGCCACCGCCGGCATCACCGACGAGCTGTGGCACGACGTCATCGACACCAACCTCAACAGCGTCTTCCTGCTGACCCGCGAGGTGCTCAACAGCGGCGGCCTCGGCGCCGAGCCCTGGGGCCGCATCATCAACATCGCCTCGACCGCGGGCAAGCAGGGCGTGCTGCTCGGCGCCCCGTACTCGGCCTCCAAGCACGCCGTCGTCGGCTTCACCAAGGCCCTCGGCAAGGAGCTCGCGCCGACCGGCACCACCGTCAACGCGGTCTGCCCCGGCTACGTGGAGACGCCGATGGCCGCGCGCGTGCGCAGCGGGTACGCGCAGGTGTGGGACACCACCGAGGACTACGTCCAGGAACAGCTCGCGTCGAAGATCCCGCTGGGCCGCTACTCCACGCCCCAGGAGGTGGCCGGCCTGGTGGGCTACCTGACCACCGACCTGGCCGCCTCCATCACCGCCCAGGCGCTCAACGTCTGCGGCGGGCTGGGCAACTACTGATTCCGTCCGCCGCCCCGTGCGGGGACGGACGCCCGAGAGGGCCCCGGACGATCGATCGTCCGGGGCCCTCTCGGGCGCTCGTGCCATGCCGTTCACAGCACGGCCGGCGACCCCGACACGTCCCAGGTGAGGGCCTGCGGGGCGATCCCGGCGGAGCGCCAGTCGGCCAGCACCGCGCCGTCCACGGGCTCGTCCGACAGCAGGACGTGCCGCAGGGCCGGCAGGCCGGTCCCGGTGCCGCGCGCCGCCGCGTTCAGCCGCGCGAACGCGGACGGCAGCTGCGTCACCACCGTCACCTGCTGGTCCGCGAGCAGCCGGGCGAAGGCCCGCGCGTCGGAGGCGGTGTCGCGGTCCACGACGACGGCGCGTCCGCCCGACAGCAGCGGACCCCACATCTCCCGCATGCCCAGGTCCAGGCTCATGGAGTGGAAGTACGTCCACACGTCGTCCGGGCCCGACTCCAGCATCGGCAGGCAGCCGTCCACCCACGACAGCACGTCCATGTGGGTCACCGGCCGCACGGCCAGGGCCCGTCCGGGGTCGCCGCCCGAAGGGAGCGCCAGGAAGGCCGTCTTCGGGGGGATCTCGCGGCGCATCGCCATTTCGGGGCGTACCGCGATGACGAACCGGCCGGCCTTGGCCACCGGGATCTCGTCGCGCAGCAGTCCGCCGTCCGAGACGACCATCTCGGCGCCGGCGTCGCGCATCAGGAACTCCTGGAGCCCCGCGTTGTGTCCGGGCTCCAGCGGCAGTACCGCCGCCCCGGCGCGCAGCGCGCCGACCACGGCGCCGGCGGCCATGCGGGAGCGCTCCGCGCGGACGGCGACGGCCGAGCCGGGGCCGGTCCGGCCGGACAGGCGCCGCGCGATGTCGTCGGCCAGCCACTCCAGTTCGAGGTAGGTCGCCTCTCCCTCCGCGTCCCGGGCGGCGACCCGGCCCGCATGGCGGGCGGCCGAGGCCGCGAAACGGATGTCGATGCGGTCCCGGCGCGCGGGCCACTCGCCGGCCGGGTCGAGCCCGATCCGTCCGAGCAGACCTGCCAGGTCGGCGGACAACTGGTCGAGCTCCGGATGATCCGGAGTGGCGTTCATGCGGCCTCCCAGCGGCGGGTCGTTACTCCAGGGCCGATGGTGCCGGGGGAGACATGAGAACCGCTCAAGTCCTGCCGTAGAGGACCGGTCGGGGCGGAGTCGGGGGCGGATCGGGGGTCGGTCAGGGGCCGCTCAAGACCCGCTCGAAGGTCGGTGCACGAGCCGTCGAGGACCGCTCGGGACGCCCTGGCCCGCCCTCTGGAGGCATGCCTACGATTCTCGGGCTCATGCCGAAGCCACACACTCCTCATCGCGCTCCGAGCGACCACTCGTAGACGCACGCATATGGAACTGAGCTTTGTGGCTATGGCCCGTCTCGCGAGACTGGACTTGACTGTACTCATGACTCAGAACGCGCAGAACACGCAGATCACCCTCGTCATCGGCGGCACCGGCAAGACCGGCCGGCGCGTCGCCGAGCGGCTCACGGCCCTCGGCCGCCAGGTGCGGATCGGCTCCCGCAGCGGCGAGCCCGCCTTCGACTGGAACGAGCCCGCCACCTGGGAGCCGGCGCTGGAGGGCGTCGACCGGGTGTACGTGACCTACTACCCCGACCTCGCCTTCCCCGGTGCCGCCGAGCAGGTCGGCGACTTCGCCAAGGTGGCCGTGGCGAAGGGCGCCCGTCGCCTGCTGCTGCTGTCCGGCCGCGGCGAGGAGGCCGCGGGGGTCGCCGAGGACAACCTGAAGGCCTCCGGCGCGGACTGGACCATCGTCCGCTCCAGCTTCTTCGCCCAGAACTTCTCCGAGAGCTTCTTCCTGGACCCCGTACTGGCCGGCGAGATCACCCTGCCGACCGGGGATGCCGTGGAGGCCTTCGTCGACGCCGAGGACATCGCCGACGTCGTGGTCGCCGCGCTGACCGACGACAAGCACATCGGCAAGACCTACGAGCTGTCCGGCCCGCGCCTGCTGAGCTTCAGCGACGTGGCCACCGAGCTGTCGAAGGCCACCGGGCGCGAGATCAAGTACGTCTCCGTCACCAACGAGGAGTACCGCGCGGTGCTGCGCGAGCACGGCCTCCCGGAGGACTTCGCCGACCTGTTCACCATGATCCTCGACGGCCGCAACGCGCACCTCGTGAACGGTGTCGAGGAGGCCCTGGGACGCAAGCCCCGGGACTTCGCGGACTACGCCCGCGAGGCGGCGGCCACCGGCGTCTGGAACGTCTGACCGCGCGATTTGCCCACCACCCGCTCCATCCGCTCCATCCCTTTCGCTCCTTGACCGGGCGGCGACTCTGGTACGGCCGCCGCCCGGTACTCGGGGCACAGGAGGTTCCGATGCCCACGCCCCGGACGTACTCCAGCGAACACGGACTGGACTCGCTCCCCCCGTACTTCCACGGATTCGCCCTGATGCACATCGCGATGCGACGCGACGCGGCCCGCCTGCGCGCCGCGGCCCCGGCATGGAACGGAGCCGGAGCCGAGTGGTGGCAGCGACTGCGCGAGGTCATCGAATGGCACCACACCAGCGAGGACGACGTCCTGTGGCCGGGGCTGCGCCACAACGACGCCGACTTCGACGCACAGGCACGTGAACTGCACGACGACCACGAGGAACTGGACGCCGCGATGGCCGCCGTGTCCACGGCGATCGCCCGCGGCGGCGACGACCTGGTCCGGGCGGCGCAGACCTTCGAGGGCGTGCTGCGCGACCACCTCCGCGACGAGGAGCGGATCGTCTTCCCCGTCTTCGACCGCCTCGGCGAGCGGGCCTACCTGGCCGAGGAGCGCAAGGTCGTCTCCAGCGCGCCGATGCGCGTGATGACGTACCTCCAGCCGTGGATGTTCGACGGCGCGTCCCGGCAGTCGGTCGCGCACGTCTCCGCCACCATTCCGCCGCCCGTCCGGCTGATCGGTGCGACGCTGTTGCAGAGGCGCTACGCACGCACGCTGAAGGGAATCCTGAAGTGACCGGCACGACGACGCAATCCGTGACCCTGGTGGCCGCGACGGTGGGCACCGGCCTGATGGCCGGGCTCTACTTCGCCTTCGACATATCGGTGATGCCGGGTCTGGGCCGCGGCGACGACCAGACGTACGTGACCGCCATGCGGAACATCAACGAGGCCATCGACAACGGCCTGTTCGGCCTGCTCTTCCTGGGCGCCTTCCTGGCGACCGGGGTCGCGGCCGCGCAGCAGCAGCGCGGCGGCCGCCCGGACGCGGCGCGCTGGGGCTGGCTGGCCTTCGCCCTCTACGGGCTGTCGCTGGCCGTGACCGCGGTCGTGAACATCCCCCTCAACAACCAGCTCGCCAAGGCCGGCGCCGACGCCGCCGCGGCCCGCTCCCGCTTCGGCGGCCGCTGGACCTCCGGCAACATCGTCCGCACGGTGGCCTGTACGGCGGCCCTGGCCGCCCTCGGCCGCGCGCTGACCCTGCACGGCCGCGGGTCGGCCGCCTAGGTCGTCTCTTTTGGATCTTGCCGGTTAAGCCCGCGTCGTCCGGTGCCGTGCATCGCAAGGCGGAGAGGCGCCCGATTACTGGACGTACTTGGGTGCCTCGACAACGCGGCGAGGTGCGGTGCCGGGCGGCGCGGGTCAGGCAAGATCCGGAAGAGACGGCCTAGACCCCCGCGAACGGCGCCCGCTCTCTTTCCGTCCCCCGCGGGAGAGCGGGCGCTTCGCGGGATTTCGATCGTCCCCGGTGTCGGAGAGGATGAGGGCATGGACACGCTGACCGGTCTGCTGGAGGGGCCCAAGGCCCGTGGGGCCTTCCTCCTCAAGTCCGTCTTCAACCCGCCCTGGTCGCTGCGCGTCGAGGACCGGGCCCCGCTCTCCGTCGTCACGATGGTGCGCGGAGACGCCTGGCTGCTGCCCGACCACGCCGCCCCCGTACTGATCCGGCCGGGAGACGTGGCCGTCGTACGGGGCCCCGATCCGTACACGGTCGCGGACGCCCCCGACACCCCCGTCCAGATCACCGTCGGCCCGGAGCAGCGGTGCAGCACGGAGGCGGGGGAGGACGTCACCGACACGATGGCGCTCGGCGTACGGACCTGGGGGGACTCCTTCCAGGACGCCGGCTCGGCGGTGATGCTGAGCGGCACCTACCAGGCGCCGAGCGAGATCGGCCGCCGGCTGCTGAGCGCGCTGCCGACCATCCTGGTCCGCCCGGCCGAGGCCGCCGACAACACCCTGGTCACCCTGCTGACTTCGGAGATCTCCCGGGACGAACCGGGCCAGGAGATCGTCCTTGACCGGCTCCTCGACCTGCTGCTGATCGGGGTCCTGCGCACCTGGCTGGCGGCGCCCGGCAGCGGCGCCCCCTCCTGGTACCGCGCGCAGAGCGACCCGGTGGTCGGCCCCGCGCTGCGGCTGCTCCACGAGAACCCGGCGCACGGCTGGACCGTGGAGGAGCTCGCCCTGAAGGTCGGCGTCTCGCGGGCCTCCCTGGCCCGCCGGTTCGCCGAGGTCGTGGGGGAGCCCCCGGTGGCCTATCTGACGGGCTGGCGGCTCGCGCTCGCCGCCGACCTGCTGCGCGAACCGGACGCCACCGTCGCCACGGTGGCCCGGCGCGTGGGCTACAGCTCGGCCTTCGCCCTGTCGACGGCCTTCAAGCGGGTCCGGGGCATCAGCCCCCAGGAGTTCCGCACGGGCGCGGGCCCTGCGACGGCCCCGCAGGCCGCCCAACCGCCGCGCACGGTGGTGCTGCCGGTTCCCTGAGCGGGGTGTCGGCAGCGGGGCTCTTGTTCCCGGCCACCGGCGGACCGTGAATCCCAGGGGCCAGCCCCTGGACCCCGCCAGCGCCTGGACCCCGCCAGCGCCTGGCCGCGCTGGACCGGCCGTGGCATGGGGGGCTACTCGCCCCCCAGACCCCCTCGCCAGGCGCTCAGGCGCCCTGGACCCGCTCACCCTCACGCCCTGCCCCGGCTCCCTGACGGTCGCCGGTGCACCCCTCGGGCGCTGGGCGCCCTCACTGGGCAACCCACTTGGCAACACCGCAGGTCGGATCGTTGGGTCGAGGAGGTCGAAGGGCCCGCGCGCACACATGGTGCATACATGAATGTGCCGCCATCGCGACAACCGAAATCAAGCAGGTGTGTACTTCCGGCTCTCGGTGGCGCAAAAACTTCACGCACCGTGTACTTTTCGCGCAGTCTTCGAACAAGGTCGTCACCGGGGGCCCTTCGGTGCGCCGGAACGTCAAAAGACGAGCAGTGCTTGCCCCGGTTCCCTGAGGCGGTTCGGGTCTTCGCGGCCGGCCCTGTGCCACCTACCCGAGGGCTGCCCCGTGACGGCAGGCGGCGCGTGTGTACCGGCTTGAACACCGGACGTCGGCGAAGCCGTCCACTCGACGACTCCGCAACCCCTCCACCACCTTGTCGACCTCAGCCACAGAAGGTGCGCCCACACGAAGCCCGCAGGCCGCAGTCCGGGCGTTCGGGGCTCGCTCAGCCCACCACCCTGATCAGCCACGTAGCCGGTTTTGAAGCCCGCCACGGGCCCGCAGCCGCCGATGGCGGACGCGAACCCAGTGGGGGCGCGCCGGGCCCCTCGGGCCCGGCGGGACCACACCCTGCCGCGCACCCCACCACCAGGCCGAGGCCGACGAACCGGTCCGCTTCCGCCGCCGGCCAGACCGGGCCGAGCCCCTGATGGGCCGCACCGTGGAGACGGCCGACTGGACGGTGGGGGCTGAGGCCGACGCGAGGGCGCGCGTTTGGGTAAGAAGGGGACCGTGCCTCTGACCTGCGGAAGCGTGCAGCTAAGGGGCGGAAAATGGCCCGTAAGTGGGCGGAAAACCGCCCGTTAACGTCCGGAGCAGTTGAGGGGGACTCGCATAAGGTGCTGTTCTTCGGAATTGAAACTGTAGTGTTTGGGGTGTAAGGGGCGGTTCTTCGGAGCTGAGGGGCTAGAAACAGCCCCTTGGTCGCACGGAACAGGAGCAGCGATGGCCGCAGGCAAGAGCAGGGGCCTCGTCCTCGTGGACCAGGCCACCGGCGAGGTCGTCATCCCAACGCCACGCACGCCCCACCAGTTCGAGGGGAAGGGCTACACCATGCAGAGCAAGGGAGCCGAAGTCCCCCTCTACCGGCTCGGCCTCACCGCAGCCGAGTGGGCGATCCTGGACTGGTTCAAAGAGAACGGCGGCGCGGCCGGCATGGTCGCGGTCAAGCCCGGGGAACTGGGCGAGGACATCGGCTCCAACGAGAGCACCGCCAAGCGGTCCCTCACCCGCCTCGTCAGGATCGGCCTGCTGGTCAAGGCCAGCCCCCGCGCCGGCGCCTACCAGCTCAACCCCATCCGTTACTGGGAAGGGGGCGGTTCCGCGCAGCTTGCCGCCTGCCGCAGGATTGACCCGCCCCGCATCGCGCCTGACGCGAAGGCCAACGTCAAGATGGCCAAGACGAAGACTGCCGACGAGGCCGCCCCGAGCAGCCCCAGATCCGCCACCGGAGAGAACCGATGAGCACTCCCGCCTTCGACCCGGACCGCGATCTCACCTGCCCGCCGCTCTACACCCTCAATCTCTCCGCCGGGCAGCGCAGCGTTCTCGCCTGGATGGAAGACCACGGCGCCTTGTTCGCGCACGTCCCGGCCCCTGTCGAAGAGGTGGCCGCCGACTGCGAGCTCAGCATCTCCACCGTCTACGAGGCGCTGGCCCGCCTCGAAACCCTCAGCCTCGTTCTGAGGGAGCCGGGGGGCGCAGCCCGGATCAACGCCCGGTACTTCTTCACGCTGCACCCGGAGATGCGGGAGATGATCACGGCCGCGCTCACCGCCCCGGAGGTCGTCCCGGACGACCGCGCTCGGGCGCCCCGGAAGACCGGCAATGTCGCGGCCCGTCGCCGCCGAACCATCCGGCCAGTGGACGACGACTGACCCAGTTAGCGCGACGCGCCGTCGGGCCACACCACGCGCACGGGGACGCCGGTGCGCTCGGCGTACGCGACGACGTCGGCGGTGCCGCCGAACCCCCACGCGGGCTTCCCGTCCCACACGGCGAGCAGGACGTCCGACAGCCCCACCAGGATCTCGCTGCCGGCCATGTGCGCAGCCGAGTCCGACGTGCCCATGCCGGTGTGGTGGACCTCGGCAGCCGCTCGGTACAGCCGGTCGTAGACCGGCCAATGGGATTCGGGCAGGCTCTCGCGGTACCTTTCCGCGGGCACGACGACTTCGACGCGGCCGCCATGGGCGAGGACGGTTTCAGCCCACCACGCGTCAGGGCCGTCCGCGATGCACGACACCGCGATCAGCTCGCCCGCTTCGTACTCGGCTACGGCCGCGGTGAGTATTGCCCGCACCCGCTGTTCCACTTCGGTGCTCAGTCCCCGGTGTCCGGTGATTCCCACCCGCATGTCCCACAATCCCTTCTCTGCCTCACAGGTATACGTCGTGCAACCGCGCATCGAACTCCCGCACCACCTTCGGCGGAGAGGTGAGCACGAGAGAGCGGCGGACCGCCCGCGCGCGGTCCACGATCCGCCCCGACCGGTACGTGAGCCCCGTCTCCACCGCTCGCCCAGCGAGCGCGAACGCGGCTTCGACCCGTCCGGCGGCGAGGTGCCCCGCCGCGAGGTCCAGCACGATCAAGGCGCGTTGCTTCTCATGCCCGCCGCCGAGTGCCTCGGTGTCGGCGGACAGAACCCAGTCCGCCAACCCCAGCTTGGCACCACAGGCGACCCGTACAGCGGCTACTTTCGCCGGCCCGAACGCGAACACCCACGGCCACGGGGGAGGGGTGTCCGGCAGTGCTTCGGCGGCCGCCCTGCTGCGGGTCAGCGCCCGGTCCGCGCCTCGCTCGTCTCCGCCAGCGGCGTGCGCGAGGGCCTCGACCGACGACAGCCACGCGTCTGCGACGGCCGGGCGCTCCGGCCCGAGCACCTTCCGAGCCCGGCTCGCGAGGCTCAACGCCTGGGCCCCGTTCCCGGCGTGCGCCTCGAACTGAGCGAGGCTCCCCGCCTGGTACGCAGTGAGCAGCGGATCGCCCGCCGACCGGGCCGCCCGGATCGCCGATCCGTACCAGGTGCGTGCGGACCCGTGGTCTCCCATGTCCCACGCAAGCCAACCGGCCAGGCTCGCCGTCTCGCTGCCGACCGCGGCCAGCCGTGTCCGCCGAGCATCCGACCGGGCCTCGCGGGTCACCGACTGGATGAGCTGGATGTGGGATTGGACGCTGCTGGAGAGCTCCCGCGACGGGGTGGAGCCGTCCAGTCGGCGGAGCGCGGTCGTGGTCAGGCGGAGGGCGGCGGTCTGCCCGCCGTCAGTGTCGGCGGCAGCCGTAGCGGCAACGAGGGGTGTCACCGCCACCGCAGCGGCAGCACCGAAGAATTCGCGGCGTTCCACGTGCTCAGACCCATCCCGTAGCGCGTATTGCTGGTGGTCGGCGAGACCGACAAGGGAAGGCGGGATCTGAAGATACGCCGCCACCCGTGCGAGGACATCGATGCGGTATGTGCCCGCCCCGCACTTCTCAAGGCGCGACACCGCCGACTGTGACAGGCCGCAGGCCTCCCCGAGCTGCTTCTGAGTGAGCCGCCCAGTCTTCCTGACGAGCTCGATTACCCGGCCGTAGTCCCCACCGCGCGCTGCCGCCCGCACCTCCGGAGCCTTCCAGTACACCGGCCTACTCCCCCCCCCCCCCACGCTACGGGTTTGGCTACGCAACACCGGGCGCCCGTACCCGCTTCCCGCATATCCGTATGCAGCCTGCGCATGGAGCATGGTCCCACCCGGAGCCCGACGCGTTGACTGTCTGTCAGCCGCCAGCGACGCAGGGCAGCCGGAGCCTACCGGCCTCTCCGCCTCCCGGACGGCACCCCCAACCACTCCGACCCGGAAGAAACCAGCCGATGAGCCGCGCCCACGAAACCCCCAAGCACCCGTTCCCCGCCTCGCCCGGTGCGCCGAGTGCCGACCTCGCAGACCGCGCGGCGGACGGCTTCGCCCGCTTCATGGCCGGGTGGCAAGACGACCCAGACCAGGTGCCGGATCACGACATTGCCGCCGACCGTCCCGGGCCGGAACGGGCACCCGTCGAAAGGTTCGTTCGACGGCCCTACCGGGAGCGGGCCGCCCGTTACCAAGTCGCCTCGGACCGGATGGCGACCGGCGGTCTGAACGACCGCCACAGCGTCGCCGACATCGGCGCCGGACACACCGAGCTGGACGTGTGCCTGCGGACCCAACACGGTTGGCGCGGCCGCTATGTGGCCGTGGACAGGTGGACCGGCGATGTGGACCTGGAGTGGTGGAAGCCGCCGATGCGATTCGACTGGCTGGCCTGCCTGGAGGTCATCGAGCACCTTCAGGACCCGGACCGGCTGCTGTCCGTGCTGCTGGACAGCGCCGACCTGGGCGTGGTGATCACCACCCCGAATCCGGCCGTGGTCGACGTCCTGGCCATGGACCCGACCCACAAGACCCCGGTCAGCCGCGAGCACCTCGCCCGTCTCGGCTTCTACACGAGCCTGCACAACTTCTACGGCACCGCCGAGGACGGCATCTGCGGCACCTGGTACCGGGAGGGCCTGGACGTTGTCGAGCGCCAGGTGACGCCCGTCCGGTACGAGGGGAGCGGACGGTGATCAAAGAGGGCCAGTACACGTTCATCTCCGGCCGGGACGAGGTACGACCGTTTCTGGGGAAATACGCGGCGAAACACGCGGACGTCTTTGAAGTGATCGAGCGCCGGTTCATGGCGGCCGGGCTCGGTGGGATGCGGTACCGGCCGCTGCGCCTGGAGCTGGAGATCACTACGAAGTGCAATGACAGCTGCCCGTCGTGCGGGATGGGAGCGCTGTCGCTCGCCTCCGGGATCACCATGAGCCCGCAGCAGCGGGCCCGTCTGGTCGATGAGTTCGATGCCGTCGGCCTGCCGTCGGCCGCTGTGACCGGTGGGGAGCCGTTCGTGGCCGTCCACGCGCTGATGCCTCTGATCAAGGCATTGACCGGGCGTGGCATCGACATCTCGAAGCTGACCACCAATGGCGTGTAGGGTGCCCGGCCCCGCTGTGAACGGACCTTCGACAAGCTGGAGAAGGCCGGACTGTTCGACAACCGGCTGTTTGTGCCTCTGATCATGCTGTCCGTCGGCGAGCAGACCATGCCCCTGGAGTGGGTCGCCCGGATTCTGCACCATGCCGTCACCCACTACGGCGACCGTGAACTGAACGTCGCTGTTTCCTCGCTGGCAAGCCCGGACAGCCGCGAGCACAAGGTGTACGAGCTGATGAAGACGTACGAGAAGGAGTACGGGGAGTTTCCGCACGACCGGGTGCACTCCACGATGCGCGTCTACCTGGACAACGAACGACTACCCGAGCAGCAGAAGGCGCACCGGCCCGGCGAGACGACGGTGAAGCGGTGGATGGACCGCTGCTTCGACTGCTTCGCGCCGACGGTGGGCACTTACATCCTGCCGTCCGGCCTGGTGAAGCAGGACGGCCGCGTCTACGCGTGTGCCTCCTTCGACGTCCCCGAGTCGCTCGGCTTCGGGAACATCTTCACCGACGGGCTGCGCGCGATCGTCGAGCGTGCGAACGACGACGCTTACCTACGGAGGATCGCGGAAGGCGGCGGCCTCAAGGGCCTGCACGGCGCGGTCCCGGAGGAGTTCATCACCGCGACGACGTGCGGTGGGTTCTGCGCCTCGTGCTCCCTGCTGAGCGACAAATACCGCGAGACCAACGGCCTGCCTGCGGCCCGGCCGCTGCCGATCATCGGGCAGGACGCGCTGATGTCCGGCCTACGCCCACTGAGGAAGGAACCTCGTCAATGCCGAAGGTGACAACGACCGAGCACGTTCTCCGTGCCGCGCTGGCACGGGTCGCGGGCAAGGGCGTCGATACGCTCCCCGAAGACGGACATTTGGAGCAGGACCTCGGTATCGACAGCCTGGCCCTGGCCGAGCTCGTGACCGATCTCGAACAGCGCCTGACCGTCGTCATCCCGGACGAGGAAACCGGCCGCCTCAGGACGGTGACGGACGTACGTGCCCTCCTCGGCCGGCTCGTACCGAACGGAATGGACGCACTGTGAGCCTTCGCCACATCGACCCGAAGCAGCGCGGTTTCCTCATCGTCAACTCCCACCCGGACGGGGCCGCTGAGACCGTGCACCGGATGTGGGAGCAGATCCCGCCCCGCACCGACGGCAGCAGTCCGGTGGTGCTGCTCCTCGGGCACAGCGCCGGGTATGGGCTGGCCACGCTGCTGACGGGGCTACGGCAGCACGGAATCCGGGGCGTGGGTGTCGCCTTCGAGGGAGCGGAGACCGAACGGCGCACGGCCACGGCGGGCTGGTACCGGACCGCGGCCGTCGACGCCCTGGCCCGGGCCGCCGGACGCGACTTCGTGTTCGTCAACACCGACGCGTTCTCCGAGGCGGGCAAGGAGCAGGTGCTGGCCCTGGTGGAGGAGCGGTACGGGAAGGTCGACTACCTGATCTACAGCCTGGCGGCTCCGCGCCGTACGGATCCGGCGACCGGCATGGTCTACCACTCGGTGATCAAGCCGCTCGGCGGGCCGTACGAGGCCCCGGCGCTGGACTTCTCCGGTGACACCCCGAAGGTCGGACAGGTGACCCTGGAGGCGGCCGGCGAGGAGGAGCGGTACGCGACGGAGCAGGTGATGGGCGGTGCGGACTGGCGGCTGTGGGTGGAGGCCCTGTCCGGGCGCGGCCTGCTGGCCGACGGGTTCACAACCGTGGCGCTCACCTACATCGGCTCGGAGCTGACGGCGCCGATCTACCGGCAGGGCACCATCGGCGCGGCGAAGGAGGACCTGGAGCGGACCGCCGGTCACCTGGACGCCGAGTTGGGAGACGCAGGCCGGGCGTTCACCGCGGTCGCGGGTGCGGCCGTCACTCAGGCGTCGAGCGCGATCCCGTCGATCGCCCTGTACACGGCGTTCCTCCGGACCGTCCTCGGAGACGGGTTCCGGACGACGGCCGAGCAGGCCGGGGAGCTGTGGGAGCAGCTGACGGGGGCGACACCGCTGGTCCTCGACGAGCAGGGCCGGATCCGGCTGGACGGCTGGGAGCTGGACGACGAGGTCCAGGACCGGGTCCGCGAGCTGTGGGCGGACCCGGAGGCTGGACTGGAGCGCGCGCGGGGCGGAGCGGACTGGTTCATGGGACAGATCCGCGAGCTGTACGGGTGGGGTGTTGAGGGGGTCGACTACGAGCGGCCCGCGGAGACGGCGGTGGTGTGGCCGGCGCCGGGAGTCTGAGCGGCGTCGCGCGTTCGCACGCTTCAGTTCACCGCCCAGGGGGCTGCTCCTGACGTGGCATCGGGCTCGGTTTCGTGGATCGAGCCCGATGAGGTGAAGGAGCTGCGGTTGTGCAGGGCCTACAGCGTGAGTTCCGCGACGGGCTGGTCGCCGCTCAGTTCGCCCGTCGGGTGGAAGCCGAGGCCGGCGTAGAAGGGGGCCGGGGTGCCGGGGCCCGTGTCGTACGTGACGTAGGCGCGGGTGGCGCCGCGGCGGCGGAGTTCGTCGATGACGGCCTGGACGGCGAAGCGGCCGTAGCCCTTGCCCTGGTGGTCGGCGGAGATGTTCAGGCGCCAGATGCCCGAGCGGATGTCGGTCGGGTCCTTCGAGGGGTTCCAGGCGATGTCGAGGAAGGCCATCACGAAGCCGACCGGCTCGTCGCCGTCGACGATGAGCCGGGGCCAGGCGACGCCGGGGTGGACGTACGCCTCGGCCAGGGACTTGACCACCGGTGAGACCAGGTGCTGCTGGTCGGGGCGGACGGATATGGCGCAGGCCGCGTCGATGGTGTCGGCGGTGATGGGGATGAGGCGCGGTGATGGAGATGTGGTGCTCATGGGGCGGACTTTACGAGGGGGCGCGGGCGTAGATCATCGCGGGTGCCGGGGACGGCGCGGGCCGGGCGGGTCACCGCCGTCAGGATCAGGTCGCGGCCGGCCAGCCAGCGGCCCTCGTACACCGGGTGGACGGGCGGGGGGACCGGCGGGTGCAGGGTGGTGGTGAAGGTGCCCTCGGGGGAGAGGGTGAGGGTGGCGTCGCGGAAGCCGAGCCAGATGCCGGTGGCCGGGTACCAGGCCTTGTACGCCGCCTCCTTCGCGGAGAAGAAGATGCGGTCCCAGGGGAGGGCCGGGTCGGCTGTGGTGAGGGCCGTCAGGTGGGTGCGTTCCGCCTCTGAGGTGATTAGGGCCAGGACGCCCGGCGGGAGGGGGCCCGCCGGTTCCGCGTCGATGCCTACGGCCGACATCGACGAGGCCGGGGCAGCGACCGCCGCGCGGTAGCCCTCGCAGTGGGTGATGCTGCCGACCACGCCCGCCGGCCACTGGGGCGCGCCGCCCGGGCCCGGGAGCAGGGCGACGGGGTGGCGGCCGAGGTCGGCGAGGCAGCGGCGGGCGCAGGCGCGGGCGGTCGCGAACTGACGGCGCCGCCGCTCCCGGCGGCCCTCCATCAGGGCCGCCTCGGCGGGGAAGAGAGGAGCGGGCGCCGCGTCGTCGAAAGCCTCCGATGACGTGACGCCCGGGGGGAGGAGTTCCTCGATCATCGCGAGGCGAGCTCCGACACCGCCGAGACCGCGAGGAGCGGGCGTTCCAGCGGGAGCATGTGGCCCGCGTCCGGGATCCGTTCGAAACGGGCGCCGGGGACGACCTCCGCGAGGGTCTGGGCCAGCGCGATGTCGATCACCTTGTCGAGCTCGCCGTGCAGGACCACCGCCGGGACCTTGACGGACTTCAGCGCCTCGCGGACGTCCCAGCCGCGGGTGCAGCGGAAGAACTCCGCCCGGACGTGGGGGACCGCCGCGGCGAACAGCTGCCGGTTGACGTCCCGTACGACGGGATCCACCCCTTTGCCCATGGTGGAGCCGAGCAGCTTGCGGCCGAGCCACGGACGGCGCAGGGCCTTGGAGAAGACGGCGCTGCCCATCATCTTCACCTCGCTGTCCGGGGTGTCCTGGCCGTGCGCGGCGGTGCCCAGCAGCACCAGCCCGCGCAGCCGGGACGCCGACGGCGAGGTGGCCGCGTAGGACAAGGCCGCGAAACCGCCGCCCGAGTGGCCGACGATCACCGCCTCGCGCGCGTCCGTCTCGCCGAGGACGGCCGCCAGGTCCCCGCTCAGCCGTTCCACCGAGACCGGAGTACGGCCCAGCGTGGACGCGCCGTGACCGCGCTGGTCGTACAGGACCACCCGGTGGCCGGCCCGGATCAGCCGGTCCGCGACGGTGCCCCAGACACGGCGGGTGTGCGCCCAGCCGTGCACCAGGACCACGTCGGCGGCCGCGGGCGTGCCCGCCAGCGGGGCGAGGACGGTGACCGCGAGGTCGGCGCCGTCGTCCGTACGGACCGTCAGCTCGTGCGTGAGGTCGGGGGCCGTCGTCACCGCCGCACCGCCGAGAGCTGGCGGTCCAGGGACTCGAAGGCCGCCAGGGTGCCCTTGGAGTGCTCCGCGCCGAGGTCGGCGACCTTGGACAGGAGCTTCAGCCAGCCGTGGGGGGTGCCGACGAAGTGCATGGAGATCCGGGTGCGGCCGTCCGCCAGGGGTTCGAGGCGGAAGGTGCTGGGGCCGCGGAAGACGCCGTCCACGTACTCGATGTCGAGGCGGCGGCCCGGCTCCACCGCCACCGTGCGCGAGGTGAAGCGCAGCTTCAGCCCGCCCTTGTCGGAGCCCTTGGTGTGGACCGTCACGCCCACCAGGCCGCCGACCTCGTCGGGGGCGCCGGAGACCGTCTTGAACGTGTTGGCCGGGACCCACCACTTCTCGCCGCCGCGGAACTCCGCGACGAGCGCGTCCCAGACGGCGTCCGCCGGGGCGTCGATCACCGCCTCGTCGATCAGGTCGTACGTCGTCATGCCGAAGCCTCCAGTGGGATACGGGGAAACGTCCAGGAAAAAAGAGCGGCGGGGACGGGGTCCCTCTCCCCGCCCCCGCCGGGACTCGTCACGCTCGGTAGGGCTCCTGCCGTCAGGCGAAGAAGCCCTGGCCGGGCGTGAAGAGGTTCTTGGGGTCGTACTTCGCCTTGGCGTTCAGGAAGCCCGACCAGCGGTTGCCGAAGTGGGCCTTCCAGTCGTCCCGGGTCATGTTCGGGATCGAACCGACCAGGTAGCGCTTGGCGCCCATGGCGCGCGCGATCTCGTACAGGCGGCGGTTCTGGGCGAGCATGGCCTGGGTGTCCGCGCCCGGGTTGGGGAAGCGCAGCAGGTCGAAGAGGTAGCCGACCGACTCGTTCGGCTGGACCGCCAGCGGCCGCTTGATCTTCGAGGTGAAGTACGGGTAGAAGAGCAGGAATCCGCCGCCCAGGGACTCGGCGGTCAGCTCCTGCTCGACCTGCTGCATGAAGGCCTTCGTCTTCGACGCGGGCAGGAACATGCTCAGCCACGGCTTGGGCTGGTACCAGTGGCCGGACTCCTTCAGGTACGCCTCGTACGCGTCGAGCCGGAACATGTACTCCCGGTACGACACGTCCTCGATGACCGCGTCGGCCCGCACGTCCTTCAGGTCGCCGATCAGCGTGTCGCGGTTCGGCGGGGTCGTGTCGTAGGTGGCGCCGACCTCCATCTTGTAGCGCCAGCCCGAGCCGTCGGGCTTCTGCAGCATCTCGCCCGCGTGGACCTGGAACCGGCCCTCGGCCATCACCTTCTCCGAGTCGGCGAGGTACGTCGACAGGTCGTTGTAGAAGAGGCTGAAGATGACCGAGCGCTTCGGCGCCGGGATCAGCTTGACGTTGACCCGGACGATGATGCCGACCTGGCCGCCGCCCGACAGGGCCGCGTTGAACAGGTCCGGGCGCAGCCACGGGGTGGCCGTGACCAGCTTGCCGTCGCCCGTGATGATGTCGATGGCCTGCACGGTGTCGCACAGCAGGCCGTACTTCTGCACGGTGCCGCCGATACCGCCGATGCTGATGGTGCCGCCGACCGAGATGTACAGGTAGTCCGGCAGCGCCGGCGGGGTCTTGCCCAGGGCCAGGGTGGCGTCGGTCAGCTGGCCCCACGTCACACCGGCCTCGACCACGGCGTAGTTCTCGCCGATGGAGAGGATCTTCGACATGCCCTTGGCGTCGATGGAGATGCCGCCCGGGACCCGGGCCTGGCCGTAGACCGAGTGCGACTCGATGTCGGCGCCGGTGCCGCCCTGGCCGTTGACGGCGACCTTGATGTTGTTGGCCCGGGCGTAGTTGACGATCTTGACGATGTCGTCGATGTTGCCCGGCCGCAGGACCGCCCACGGCTTCGCGCCGTCCCACATGTGGCCGAAGTCGTGGCTGAAGGAGTCGAGCGTGGCCGGGTCCGTCGTCAGGGTGCCGGCCAGTCCCGGAACCGGGACGACGTTGGCGTTGCCCGCGGCCTCGGCGGCCGTCGCCCAGCTCTGGTCGACCGTGTTCCAGCCGACGACCGCGACGGCGGTGGCGGCGATGCCGCCGAGGATCCGGCGCCGCGACGGCTGCGCGACTTCGCCCGTGGAGGCGCCGGCGGTGGTTCTTGGGGTAGTGCTCATCTGGGTACGTCTCCCGATTCCCATGGCGTGGCGTACTACTGGTGAGTTGCCGGCTTGCCGGTGCGCACCTGCGAGGCGAGCTGGTACTCGCTCAGGTCGAAGCGCTTGGTGGCGCCGCGGAAGCGCCAGGTGTAGGTGGGCCAGATCGACGGGTTGCGGCCGCTGGCGTCCAGGTACCAGCTCTGGCAGTTGCCCGCGTTCCACACGGTGCCGTCGAGCTTGGCGTCGAGCGCGTTGTTGTAGGCGTCCTGCGCCTCCTGGCGGACCTCGACGCTGGCCAGGCCCCGCTTCTCGATCTGCTTCAGCGCGTCGAGGACGTAGGCGATCTGCGCCTCGATCATCACGACCTGGGAGGAGTGCCCCAGCGTCGTGTTCGGGCCCAGGAGCATGAAGAGGTTGGGGAAGCCGGCGATGGTGGTGCCGCGGTGGGCGGACATGCCGTCCTTCCACGCCTCGCGCAGCTGCACGCCGCCCCGGCCCCAGATCCGCTTCGCGACCGGGCGGTCGGTGGCCTGGAAGCCGGTGCCCAGGATGATGGTGTCGACCTCGCGCTCGACCCCGTCCTTGCCGACGATCGACTTGGCGCGGACCTCGGCGATCCCGTCGGTGACCAGGTCCACGTTGGGCTGCTGGATCGCCGGGTACCAGGTGTTGGAGAAGAGCAGCCGCTTGCAGGCCATCACGTAGTCGGGCGTGAGCTTGGCGCGCAGCGCCTCGTCCGGGACCGACTTCTTCAGGTGGTCGCTGGCCATCTTCTGCATCTTCCCGGCGACCTTCGGGCGGGCCATCACGAAGGCCAGGATCTCCCGGCCCCACATGTTGAAGTTCCGCCGGAAGTTCTGGTATCCGGGCAGCGAGCGCAGCAGCTTGGCCTGGAGCGGGCTGGTCGGCTTGTCGTTCTTCGGGCCGACCCACGGGGGCGTGCGCTGGTAGAGGTCCATGTGCCCGACCTCGGGCTGGATCTGCGGGACGAACTGGATGGCCGAGGCGCCCGTACCGATGACGGCGACGCGACGGCCGGCCAGGTCGTGGTCGTGGTCCCAGTTCGAGGAGTGGAAGACCTTCCCCTCGAAATCGCCCAGGCCCTTGATGTCCGGCACGGCCGCCTCGCTGAGGTAGCCGGTGCCGGTGACCAGGACCTGAGCGGTGTAGTCGCCCTGCGAGGTCTCGATCTTCCAGTGCCGCTCGCCGTCGTCCCAGCGGGCGGCGACCAGCTCGTGCCCGAACCGGATGTGCGGGCGCACCCCGAAGCGGTCGGCCGTGTCGCGCAGGTACGCGTACAGCTCGTCGCGCTTGCCGAAGGTGGACTTCCAGTTCGGGTTCTGGGCGAAGGAGAACGAGTAGAGGTGGGACATGACGTCGCACGCACAACCCGGATAGCTGTTGTCGCGCCAGGTGCCGCCGACCTCGTCGGCCCGCTCGAACACCAGGAAGTCGTCGATGCCCGACTGCAGCAGTCGGATGGCGGTGCCCAGGCCCGAGAAGCCGGTGCCGATGACCGCGACCCGCAGGTGGCGGGTCGGGCCGTGGCCACCGGGACGCGTCTCGGTGCCCGTGCGGGCGCCGCCGTCCTTGGCCGGTTCGAGAATGCTCGTCACGTCGGCCTCCTTAACGGCGCGTGATGGTGACGCGGAAGTTGTTGAAGAACTTGTCCTCGAGCGTGTACGCGAAGATGTCGAGGTAGCGCTCGAAGCGGGAGACGACCTCTTCACCCTCCATGGCCACGGCCTCGTCCCGGCGCTCGGCCAGCAGGACCAGCCAGGCGCGGCAGGCCATCGCGAAGGACTCGCGTTCGTTGACGATCTCGTCGATCTCGAAGAGGCCCTCGGCGGCGGAGCTCAGCTCGTGCAGGTGCGGGATGTGGCACCCCTCGAACTCGGAGCGCTGCAGGAACTTCAGGTCGTCGAGGAGCGCGCGGTTCATCGGCAGCGCCTCGGCGGTCATGGTGTGCAGCACGAACTTCGCGCCGGGGTTCAGGGCGTTCGCGACCTGCTGGAAGAAGTACCGGTAGCGCTTGGTGCGCTCCTTCGGCGGCAGGTTGGAGGAGACGAAGTGCTCCAGCGCGTTGATGCAGAACGCCGCGTCGTACTTCTCGCTGTCGTCGGCGACCTTGTAGTCCGCCCAGCTCTGCACCAGCGTGGTGATCTTCGGGTTGTTGAGCCCGTCGATGAACGCTTCCTGGGTGCGGGACAGGGTCAGGCCGACGGCCTGCTCCGCGCCGTGCACGGTGGTGAGGCGGTTGAGCATGGTGCCCCAGCCGCAGCCGATGTCCAGGACGCGCTTGGTGGAGCCGGCCTTGACGCCCGCGAGCTCGGCGAACTTGTCGAGCTTGCGCTCCTGCGCCTCGTCGAGGGTGGCGACCAGGTCCTCGCCGTCTTCCCAGTAGCCGCCGGAGTACATCATCGTGGGGCCCAGCAGGAGCCGGTAGAAATCGTTGCTGACCTCATAGTGGTGCCTGATCGCATCGACCTCGGGGTCCACCGACTTGGGGGCGACCGTTGTCATCCTGATCCTCTTTCCTGCGTGTCCGGCGGGCCGTGTTTTCCGAATTCGCGTCGAGAAAAGCGGATGCCCCGCAAGGCGTGCGCAAGACGGCCCGGATTCGCGATCCGGCGCCGTGTTGCGCGTTCCTTGCGGGGGCGGGGCTTTCATCGCTCTCGAAAACAAGACACGCACTGCCGAGTTGCATTGCCGAGAGAGGACCGACCCCATGTCGCTGCCCACCATCGAAGAACTGGCGAGCCAGCTCGAGGCCGTCTCGGGTGCCGCGGAGGTCAGCCCCGACGCCCCGCTCCAGCACATCGCGGACGTCGACTCGCTGGACCTGATGGAGTGGCTGTACGGCTTCCAGAACCAGTACCCGCACATCCCGGCCGACGAGTCGCTCTTCGCCGACCTCGACGACACGACCACGCTGCGTGACGTGTACGCGAAGATCGTCGATCTCGTCCCGGCTCAGGCGTAGCGAGGGGTGACGTGACCGGCTTCGACATCACCGGGTGGGGCATGTCCGTACCCGAACGCATCGTCACCAGTGCCGAACTCGCCGAGCGCTTCGGCGTGGACGAGCACTGGGTCGTCAGCCGCTGCGGCATCCGCGAGCGGCGGGCGGTCAACCCGGGGCAGACCACCGCCTCCCTGGCCGTCGAGGCCGGCCGGCGCGCGCTGGAGAAGGCGGGCCTGACCGGCGCCGACATCGCCCACCTCATCGTCGCGACGGCCACGCCCGAGCAGCCGTCGCCGGCGACCTCCGCCTTCGTCCACCACGAGCTGGGCATCGCGGGCAGCGCGCACGACGTCAACTCCGAGTGCGCGGGCTTCGTCTACGGGCTGGTGTCGGCCATGGCGCTGATCGCCATCGACCCCCGCCCGATCCTGCTCATCGGCTCCGACACCCACACCCTGACGGCCAACCCGGCCGACCGGGACCTGTCCATCCTGGTCGGCGACGGCGCGGGCGCCATCGTCCTCCAGCCGGGTGCGGAGAACCGGGTCAAGGCCTGGAACCTGGGCGCCGACGGCTCCTGCACCGGCTCCCTCAAGGTGCTCGCCGGCGGCAGCCGGATGCCCACCACCCAGGAGACGCTGGACGCGGGCCTGCACTACGCGCAGATCAACGGCAACGAGATCTACCTCAACGCCGTCCGCTACACCGTCCGTACGGTGCGCGAGACGCTGGAGAACGCCAAGGTGGACGCCGCGGACATCGACCACGTCGTGCCGCACCAGGCCAACATCCGGATCATCAACTCGATCCTGTCGCACACCGGGCTCCGGCAGGAGGCCCTGATCACCAACCTCCAGAAGTACGGGAACACCGCCTCGGCGTCGATCCCGATCGCGCTGACCGAGGCCCTCGACGAGGGCCGTATCAAGGCCGGCGACAAGGTCCTGCTGGCCGGCTTCGGAGCCGGTATGACCTGGGGTTCGATCCTGATGGAGTGGGGCGGTGTCGCGGCATGAGCAAGAACGGTGCGGGAGTGCGGCCGGAGTCCCCGGTCGCGCTCGTGACCGGCGCCTCGGGCGGCCTCGGCCAGGCCCTGGCGCTGGAACTGGACGCGCTGGGCTGCCGGGTCGCGGTCCACTACAACAGCTCCCGGGAGGGAGCCGAGGCCGTCCGGGAGAAACTGACCAACCCCTCGGTGCTGGTCACCGGTGACGTCGGTTCGTGGGAGGCCACCCAGGCCCTCTACGCGCAGATCTCCGAAGAGCTGGGCCCGGTGGACGTCCTCGTCAACAACGGGGCCATCCGCAAGGACAGCCTGATGGCGATGCAGAACCCGGCGGACTGGGCCCAGGTCATCCAGACCAACCTGATCGGGTCCTTCCACACCGCCCGGGTCTCGGTGCCGCACATGCTGCGCAAGCGCTGGGGCCGGGTGATCAACATCGTGTCCCCGTCGGGCATCATCGCGACGGCCGGCCAGACCGCCTACTCGGCCTCCAAGGCGGGGCTGATCGGCTTCACCCGCACCCTCGCCTCGGAGTGCGGCCGGCGCGGGGTGACGGTGAACGCGCTGTCCCCCGGCTTCATGATCACCGGCATGACCAACACCCTGCCGGACCGGGTGATCGAGGGCATGGAGGACAAGGCCCCCATCCCCCGCTTCGTCACGGTCGAGGAGGTCGCCCGCAGCGTCGGCCTCTTCCTGGACCAGGACTGCATGACGGGCCAGGTCATCAGCATCGACAGCGGCGTATCCATCACCTGATCCCCCGCCGCTCCCCCCAGCCCCGGCCTTCCCTTCCCCCCACAGGGAGGCCGGGGCCGCCCGTCGTTCCCGCGGGAGCCGCGCGCACGGGCACGCGAAGGCCGCCGCCACGCACAGCGTGGCGGCGGCTTCCTGTCGTCGCGGGTCAGGCGGCGGGCTTGGCCGCCACGCCGTGGGTGACGCAGCCGTGCTCGGCGAGTGAGCACGGGCGCGGCACCGGCACGCGGTGGTCCACCTCGAAGACCCCCATCAGCACCGGGTCCAGGCAGGTGACGGAGGGTGCGGCCGCCCGGGGTTCGGGCGTGCGCAGCAGTTCCAGGTACGCGGCCTCCGTCTCGGGCGCCGGGTCGATGCCCAGCTCCTCCGCGAGCACCTCCCGCAACTGCTGGTAGCTGCGCAGCGCTTCCGCACGGTTGCCGGCCCGGGTGTGGGCCGCCATCCGGCAGCGGTACGCGCTCTCCCGGAACGGGGCGCGGCGCACGGCCTCCTCCGCGTACCGCAGGGCGTGGTGCTCGTCGCCCAGGGCGGAGGAGGAAAGGCTCGCGGTCTCCAGTGCCTTCAGGCGCAGCTCTTCGAGCTGCTCGCGCATCGCGTTGACCCATTCGCCCTCGTGGGAGGGCAGGAAAGAGCCGCGCAGGTTCGACACCGCGCCGGCCGCGAGCTGTTGGGCCACCGCGTAGGCGCCCTCCGCGTACGCCTCGGCGGCCTCGGTCACCGCGGTCTCCGCGACCTCGACGTCCACGGCCGCGTCCTGCGGCACCCGCAGGAGGTACCGGCCGCCCTGTGCGACCAGGGGAGTGACCCCCGGCTGGTCCTGCGGGGTCGTGACGAACGTACGCACCCGGCTGACGAGGCTGCGCAGCGCGGAAGCCCAGGTGTCGGGAAGGCCCTCGGGCCAGATGGTCTCGGCCAGTTGGTCACGGTCCGTTCCCTCGGTCCGCTCGATGAGCAGACGGGCGAAGGCCACCTGCGCCTGGGCGCTCGAGAGGTGTTGAGGCGGTGCTCCGTCCGGCTCGATCGTGACAAGACCTATCAGTCTGATCAGCACTATGCACTCTCCGAAACGGTCGCTTCCGGCCGTGTCCCCCATGGTGTCGTGCGATTCAGAGGATACCGGCGGGCCTTCTCGGGATGTCAACAGCGGCCCGCAAACATTCCCTTCCGAATAAAACCCCAGGTCCGGGCATCCTTTTTTGATTTTCGAGCGCGGCTGTGGTCCCGCTCCGGCCCCGCTCCGGTCCGGCTCTTGCGCCGCTATTGCGCCCCCCGAGCCTTAATGGAATTCCACTAGAGCCCCGCCGGAAAAAAGGCAGGGCGCCGATGGAGTTCCGGGTCCGCCGGACGATCGCGATGAGGAGAAGCACGTGAACGCATCCGCCGCCTGGGACCGTCTCGAACCGAAGCTGGCCTACTTCCGCGACCGGGTCCGGCACCTGGAGTACGAGCCCAACCGCAAGAACAGCTTCGTCGCCTACACCGCCGAGCGGGACTCCGCGTACGCGGACCAGGACGGCCGCCGGCTGCTGATGATGTCCGGCTACTCCTACCTCGGCCTCGCCGGCGACGAGCGCGTCGTCGCGGCCGCCAAGGCCGCCGTCGACCTCTACGGCACCGGCAACCACGGTGTGCGAGCCCTGGCCGGCACGACCCCGCTGCACGAGGAGCTGGAGGCCGAGGTCGCCAAGGTGGCCGGCCGCGAGAAGGCCCTGGTCTTCGGCTCCGGCTACGCCGCGAACACCGGCACCGTCGGCGCGATCGTCGGCCCCGGCGACACCGTCTTCATCGACAAGTACGACCACGCCAGCATCGTCGACGGCTGCAAGCTCTCCGGCGCCACCGTCACCCGCTTCCGCCACAACGACGTCGCCCACCTGGAGCGCCGCCTCGCCGCCGCCCCCGACACCGGCGTACGCCTCGTCATCGTCGACAGCGTCTACTCCATGGACGGCGACATCGCCCCCCTGGTCGACCTGCGCAAGGTCTGCGACGCCCACAACGCGCTGCTGATGGTCGACGAGGCCCACGCGCTCGGCGTCATCGGCGCCACCGGCAAGGGCATCGAGGAGCACTTCAACTACGAGGTGAAGGTCGACGTCAAGCTCGGCACCCTGTCCAAGGCCATCCCCTCCATGGGCGGCTGGGTCGCCGGCTCCGCCGACTTCATCCACCACCTGCGCTACGCGGCCCGCCCCTTCCTCTTCTCCGCCGCCCTCGGCGGAGCGCAGACCGGCGCCGCCCTGGAGTCCCTGCGGATCATGCAGCGCGAGCCGGAGCGCGTGCGGTTCATCCAGCGCGAGTCCGAGCGCTTCCGCGGTCTCCTCAACGAGGCCGGCATCTCCACCGTCGACAGCGAGACCGCGGTCGTCCCGGTCATCGCCGGATCCGACGAGTCCGCCTACGACCTGGCGACCGTCCTGCGCAAGAACGGCGCGATCGGACTGCCCGTGGTCACCCCGGCCGTCCCCAACGACCTGGCCCGGCTGCGCATCGCCATCACCGCCGCGCACACCACCTCCGACCTCGACTTCGCCGCCGACGCCCTCATCAAGTCGGCCCGCGAGTGCCGGATCATCTGACCGCCCTCGTGACGACCGCCCACACGCCTTAGGGAGCAGACATGCCTGGACCGTCCAGGGGCAGTTCGGCACAGCCGCCCGTAGCCATCACCGGCATGGGCGTGGTCACCCCCGGCGGGTGCACCCCGGACGAGCTGTGGCACACGCTTCGGGCCGGCCGGTCCACCGCCGCCGAACTCACCCACATCGACCTCAGCCGCCACCGGGTGCGGATCGGCTGCCGGGTCCGCGGCCTCGACGGCCTCGCCGGGCTCGTCCCGGCCAAGGAAGCCCGCCGGATGGACCCCTTCGCCCACTACGGAACGGCCGCGGCCCTCGCCGCCCACCTCGACGCGGGATCGCCCACCGCCCCGTCGGGCCGCACCGCCATCGTCGTCGGCAACGCCGTCGGCGGCCGCGCCACCAGCGACCTGGAGTCCGCGCACTTCACCGAGGGCGGCCCGGCCCGGGTCAACCCGCTGATGCCGCTGATGACGATGCCCAACGCGGCCGCCGCCCAGATCGCCATCCGGCTCGGCTGGACCGGCCCCGCCCTGACCGTCGCCAACACCTGCGCCAGCGGCGCCGACGCCATCGGCCACGCGCTGATGCTGCTCCAGACCGGACGCGCCGACCTGGTCATCGCGGGCGGCACCGAGCACACGCTCACCCCGGTCACGCTGGCCGGCTTCGGGAACCTGAGCGCGGTCTCCTTCCGCAACGACGACCCCGAGCACGCCTCGCGCCCCTTCGACAAGGACCGCGACGGGTTCGTGATGGGCGAGGGAGCCGGGTTCGTCGTACTGGAACGGCTGGAGGACGCGAAGGCGCGCGGGGCGAAGACCTACGGGATCGTCGCCGGATACGCCGCCACCGCCGACGCCCACCACCTCGCGATGCCGCTCCCCGACGGCGCGGGAGCCGCGGCCGCCATGGCCGGGGCCATCGCCGACGCCGGCCTCGACCCCTCCGACATCGTGCACGTCAACGCGCACGGCACCTCCACCCCGTACAACGACCGGTCCGAGGCGGCCGCCCTCACCAAGGTGTTCGGCACCGCCCAGCCGCCCGTCACCGCGCCCAAGTCGGTCATCGGCCACCTCATCGGCGCCGCCGGGGCCGTCGAACTCATCGCCACCGTGCAGGCCATGCGGCACTGCGAGGTGCCGCCCACCGCCAACCACGAACAGCTGGAGCCAGGAATGGACATCGACGTCGTCCACGGCGTACCCCGCGCCGTGCCCTCGGGGCCCGCGATCACGAACTCCTTCGGATTCGGCGGCCACAACTCCTCCGTGGTGGTGACGCCGGTATGACGACCCTCTCGCTCCCCTCCCCGGTCCGTACGCTCACCGTCACCGAGCCCGAGATCACCGACTACCGCGGCGCCGCCCGGCGCGGACTGCCGACCGCCCGGCCCGGCCAGGCCTCGCCCGTCCACACCTTCGTCCTCGCCCACACGGTGGCCGAGCAGACCGTCGCCGCGCTGACCGAGGCCGAGCCGGGCCCGGTCTCCGTGGTCCACCTCGGCCAGGACATCCGCACCGTGCGGCCGGTCCGGCCCGGCGAGGAGGTGACCGTACGCCTGGACGTGCTCGGCATCCGCAAGGAGCCGCGCGGCGCCCGGATCGCGCTGCGGGTCCGCCTCATCGGCGAGGACGGCCCCGAGCCCTTCGCGGAACTGGTCATCTCCGCCCTGCTGGTCGGCGCGACCCTGCTGGAGCCGTTCGGCGACATCGCGGGCGGCCCCGCCGCCCCCACCCCGCTGGGCACCGGCGAACCGCAGACCGCGGTGCACGAGCTGACCACCGACTGGATCACCACCTACGCCCAGGCCTCCGGCGACCTGAACCCCATCCACCTCGACGAGGAGGCGGCCCGCGGCGCCGGCTTCGACAGCGTCATCGCGCACGGCATGAGCGTCGTCGCCCTCGCCGTGGAGGAGGCCGTGGACCGCTTCGCGGCCGGCGACTCCGCCCGGGTGCGCGGCCTCGGCTGCCGCTTCTCGGCCCCCGTGCCCCCCGGCATCCCGCTGGAGATCGCCCTCCAGCCCGACGCCGAGGCCCGCGTCGTCCGCTTCACCTGCAAGACGCCCAAGGGCGCCGCCGTGAAGTCCGGCTGGATCGAGTTCGCCGCCCCCGCGGAAGGAGGCCCCCGATGACCGCGCCCCACCCGGTCGTTACCGAAGGCCAGGCCGCCGCCACCGTCGAACTCGGCCTGCTCGGGGGCTTCCTGACCCAAGTCCGCGACCGCCCCCACGCCACCGCGCTCCTCTTCAACGGGGAGGAGACCACCTACCGCGAGCTGTACGAGCTCGCCGGGAAGGAGCGCGACCGGCTCGCGCTCCTGGACCTCGCCCCCGGGGTGCCGGTCGGCGTCCTCGCCGACAAGTCCCCCGCCGCGGTGGCCCTCGTACTGGCCTGCCTGCTGGCGCGGCGGCCGCTGCTGCTCCCGTCGCCCGCCCTGGCCGACACCCTGCTCGCCGACCTCTTCGCCCAGGCCGGCTGCGCCACGGTCCTCGCCCCCGGCGGGGAGCCCGCCCGGGTCGCCCCCAACCCGGAGGTCGCCGCCAAGCCGCTGCCGGCCGGCGAGGCCGCCGAGGTGGCCTTCATGCTCACCACCTCCGGCTCCACCAGCCTGCCGAAGATCGTCCCGCTGGCCCTGGACGCCGTGGACCGCTTCACCCGGTGGGCCGGCAACGCCTTCGGGATCGGCCCCGGCCGCACCGTCCTCAACTACGCCCCCCTCAACTTCGACCTCTGCCTCCTCGACGTCTGGACCACCCTCGCCCGCGGCGGACGCGTGGTCCTCGTCGACCCGGCGCTGGCCGCCCACGGCCGCCACCTGCGGGACCTGGTCCTGCGCCACGAGGTCGACGTCGTCCAGGCCGTCCCGATGGCCTTCGGGCTCCTGCAGGACGCGGCCGCGAAGACCGGCGACACCTTCCCCGGCGTCGAGCACGTCATGTTCACCGGCGACGCCATCCCCGACCGCACCTTCGCCGCCCTGCCCCAGCTCTTCCCGCGGGCCCGCATCCACAACATCTACGGCTGTACGGAGACCAACGACAGCTTCGTCCACGAGGTCGACACCTCGGCCACCGCCTTCCCGCCCGTACCCATCGGCCGCCCGCTTCCCGGCGTGCACGCCCTCGTCATCGACCCCGACACCGACACCCTCGTCGAAGGGCCCGGCAGCGGAGAGCTCTTCGTCTCCACGCCCTTCCAGACCCGCGGCTACCTCGACCGCACCCGCCACGCCGACAAGTTCACCGGCCACCCGCTCGGTCTCGACGACCGCCGCTGGTTCCGCACCGGGGACCTCGTACGGCGCGACGCCGCCGGCACCCTGCACCTGACCGGACGCACCGACTTCCAGGTCAAGGTGCGCGGAGTCGCCGTCAACACGGCGGAGATCGAACGTGTTCTCCAGGAACACCCCGGAGTGCTGGAGGCGGGCGTCGCCGCCCTGCCCGACCCGATCGCCGGCAAGAGGCTCGTCGCCGGCGTCCAGCGCGCCCCCGGCTCCCAGCTGACCGGCCTGCAGCTGCGCACGCACTGCGCCCGGCACCTGCCGAGGGCCGCCGTACCCCACCAGCTCACCCTCACCGACGCGCCGTTGCCGAAGACGGCCACCGGAAAGGTCGACCGCAAGGCGCTCGACCGCCTCGACCAGCCGGTCCCGACCACCACACCCGCAGCCACACCTCTCGCCGAAGGAATCCCGTCATGAGCAACGTCGACACCATCAAGAACTTCGTCATCACCGAGTTCCTCCCGGGCACCGCGGCCGGTGAGCTCGCGGTCGACCACGACCTGCTCAACGACGGGGTCATCGACAGCCTGGGCGTCCTCAAGCTCATCGCCTGGGTCGAGGACCGCTTCGAGCTCGCCATCGGCGACGCCGACCTGGACCCCAACAACTTCCGCAGCGTCGAGGCCATCGACACCTTCATCACCGCGTCCCGCAGCACCGCGGCCGCGTAGCACCGCCCCCAACCCGACGGAGACGAGACGGAGACCAGCCGTGCATGACGCACTCACCGGCCTGCTGGAGCAGCGGGCCCCGGTCGGCCGCGAGACCTGGCGGTCCTGGTGGGACCAGCTCGGCGACGGCGGCCTGGAAAAGGCCGAGGTCGTCGCCCTGCTGGCCTCCCTGACCAGCCGGCTCCCCGACCACGAGACCCTGCGCCACCTGCTGGACTCGCTCGCCGAGCGCCGGCCGGCGGCGGCGGTGACCACCTCCTGGGAGGGCACCGTGAACGTCGTCGGCACCGGCGGCGGGCCCAAGACCTTCAACATCTCCACCGCCTCGGCGTTCGTCGCCGCGGCGGCCGGGGTCAAGGTCGTCAAAACGGGCTCCCGCGCCTACACCAGCTCACTCGGCTCCGTCGACCTGCTGGAACGGCTCGGTGTCCGTCTCACCTCCTCCTACGCCCAGACCGAGGACACCCTCGCCGAGTACGGGATCGCCTTCGCCGGGCCGTTCGTCTACCCGGCACAACTGACCCGGCTGGCGCGGACCGTGGCCCCGTACAGCATGAAGCCGTTCGGCCGCTTCCTGAACGCGCTGGGCCCCTTCCTCGCCGACCTGCCGGTGACCGCCCAGGTCACCGGGGTCTCGGCGGCCGCGCCCCTCGACACCCTGCGGAAGCTCGCCGCGACCACCACCGGCCGCCGGATCTGGCTGACCTCGAACGACACCGGCGCGGACGAGCTGCTGCCCTTTGCGACCAACACCGTCCACGGGGGGAACGCCGGGAGCCGGATCATCCGGCCCGGCGAACTCACCCCGGGCGACGGCTCCTTCGGGGACCTGCGGCCGGCCGCCGACCCGGCCGGAGCGGTCGAGCACTTCCTCTCCGTCCTGTCCGGTACGGCGGGCCGGGTGGCCACCCGTACGGTCTGCCTGGGCGCGGCCGCCCTGGTGGTGGCCTCCGGCACCCGCCGGGACTGGCTCTCGGCGGTCTCGGTCGCCGAGGAGGCGGTCCGCTCCGGCGCCGCCCACGACCTGGCGCAGCGCCTGGCTGCCGCCTTGGCCCCGGCCCCGGCGCCCCGCACCCTGGCGGTGGCCGGTGCCTAGGCCCGCGGCGCTGACGCTGCGCACCCCGGACACGGCGGCGCCGGCCGCGGAACGGGCGGGGACCGCCACGGCCTCGACCCTGACACCGGCGGCCGGTCCCGCTCCGTTCTTCCCGGTCCGGCGGCCCGGCGGCGCACCCGGCCTGGCGCTGTTCCTCAACGCCGGGGACCCGCCGCTCCCGGTCCTGCGCGACCTGGTCCTGATGCTCGACGAGGAGGGCGTGGACTGCCTCGAACTGGCCGTTCCGTTCCCCGACTCGGTCACCGACGGCCCGGTCATCCGCCGCTCGGCCCGCCGGGCACTGGACCGCGGGGTCGGCCTGATCGACGTACTCGAGTTCATCGAGGACGTACGGCCGCACCTGGCACACCTGCGGATCGCCCTGCTCGCCGACTGGAGCCACTCCCTCAAGCACCGGGACCTGGCCGCCGTCACCCGCGAGATCGCCGCGTCGGGCGCGGACGGACTCCTCGTCCACGCGCTCCCCCCGCGGCTGCGCGAGACGCACCTGGAGTCGGCCGCGGCGGCCGGACTCCCGGTGGTCACGACCTGCTACACCAAGAGCCCGTCCGAGACGCAGGCCCAGGCCGCCGCACAGGCCTCCGCCTACCTCTATCTCGTCGCCCACTACGGACGCAGCGGGACCGCACCCGCCGCCGGCCATGCCGCGCTGGCGCAGACGGTCGCCGGACTCCGGGCGCACACGACGTCCCCGATCGCCGTCGGCTTCGGGGTCAGCACACGGCAGGACGTGGAGGCCGTCGGGGCCAGTGGCGCCGACGCCGCGATCATCGGCTCCGCCGCCGTCGCCGCCATCGAGCGGGCACAGGAGGACGGCGTCGACGTGACCGAGGCCTTCCGCGGCTTCGTCCGCTCGGTCCTGCCCGGCGCACCGCCGCACGACGCACCGCCGCACCGAACCGCCTGACCGGCGGGGAAGAGAGCTCCACCCCTCATCCGAGACATCCGAGCACCACCCTCACACCGGGAGATTGCCATGATCGTTCGCGACATCGAGTCCGTGAAGACCGTCGAGTGGGGCAACGGCCTCAGCCGCCGCTTCCTCCTCGCCGAGGACGGCCTGGGCTACTCGCTCACCGACACCACCGTGCTGGCCGGCACCAAGTCCCGCCTGGAGTACGTCAACCACCTCGAGGCCTGCTACTGCATCGAGGGCTCCGGCGAGGTCATCGAGCTCGACGGCACCTCGCACGAGATCGTCCCCGGCCGGATGTACGCGCTCGACCAGCACGACGCCCACTACCTCGTCGCCAGCCCGCACGAGGACCTGCGCCTGGTCTGCGTCTTCTCGCCCGCCCTGCGCGGCGACGAGGTCCACAGCCTCGACGCCCACTCCTCCTCCGCCTACTGAGGCGCACACCCCGTGCACCGCGGGCACCGCCCGCACCGCGTGCACCACCCATCCGCACCATCACCGAATCAAAGGGGTCCGTCGTGATCCGTTGGAACGCCGACCAGGCAGATCTGCGCGAAGGCCTGGAGAGGTGGGGAGACGCACTCAGCGCAGACCACATCGAACTCGACGAGCAGTCCGCCTTCTCGGAGGACAAGTGGAAGCTCGTCCAGAAGACCGGAATCCTGGGACTGCCCTTCGACGAGGAACACGGAGGCCTCGGGCAGTCGATCCTCACCACCATGTACGTGCTGGAGGGCCTCGGCGAGTACAACCGCGACGCGGGCCTCAGCTTCTCCATCACGACGTCGATCTGCTCCACGGGAATCCCCCTCCAGCAGTTCGGCACCGTGGAGCAGAAGGAGCGCTGGCTGCCCCTGATCTCCTCGGGCGAGGCGATCGGCGCCCACGCCATCACCGAGGCCGAGGGCGGCTCGGACGCCATGGCGATGGCCACCAGGGCCGTGCGGGACGGGGACGACTTCGTCATCAACGGCAGCAAGGTCTTCGTCAGCAACGGACCGGTCGCCGACGTGGTCGTGGTCTACGCCCGGACCCATCCGGACGGCGGCCCGCTCGGGACGACGGCGTTCCTGGTGGACCGAAACACCCCCGGCATCACCGCCGGCAGGCCCATCAAGAAGATGGGCCTGCGGACCTCGCCGATCAGCGAGCTGTTCTTCGACGACGTACGGGTACCCAGGAGCGCGGTGCTCGGCCGGGTCGGCGGCGGGTTCATGGTCATGGACCACGTGATGAAGCGGGAGATCCTCTTCTCCTTCATCGTCAACGTGGGCGAGATGCAGCACCGGCTGGAACGGTGTGTCGATTACGCGAAGACGCGTAAGTCGTTCGGAAAGGCGATCGGTTCGTACCAGACGATCGCCAACAAGATCGTCGACATGAAGATCCAGCTGGAGACCGCCCGCAAGTGGCTCTACGACACGGGCGAGAAGCTGCAGGCGGGCGAGAACGTCACCCAGGACCTCGCCATCGCCAAGCTCGTCACCAGCGAGGCCAACCTGGCCGGCAGCATCAGTGCCGTCCAGATCTTCGGCGGCCACGGCTACATGTCGGAGTTCGGGCTGGAGCAGGAAGTGCGCAACGCCGTCGGCGGCACCATCTACTCCGGTTCGAACGAGATCCAGTACAACCGGATCGCCTCGACGCTGGGACTGGGCAAGTGAGCACCGCACACCCGCTGTCCCGGACGCTGCTGAAGGTCTGCGGGGCCACGGCCCCGCAGGACATCGAGGCGGCGGCGGCCGCCGGGGCGGACTGCGTCGGCCTCTGGCACGGCGTACCCGGCGGCCCCTCCGAGCTGGACCAGGACGGGCTCGCCGCCCTCGCGGCGGCGGCCCGTTCGGCCGGCCTCCTGCCGGTGCTGGTGACGTTCCTGGCCGACGCCGGTGAACTGGCCGCGATCGTGCGGCGCACCGGGGTCGGCTGGGTCCAGCTGCACGCCTACCAGCCGCCGGCCCTCGTACGGGCGCTGCGCGAGGCGCTCCCCGCGGAGGTCGGCATCGTCAAGGTGCTGCACGTCGAGGAGGGCGGGGGCTGTGTGGAACGGCCGCTGATCGGCGCCTACGACCGGGCCGGCACCGACCTCTTCCTCCTCGACACCGCCACCGGCGACGGCCGGATCGGCAGCACCGGCCGCACGCTCGACCCGGACCGCGTCACCGCCCTGCTGCCCCGGCTGACCCGGCCGTTCCTGCTGGCCGGGGGACTGACCCCGGCCAACCGTCCGGCGTACGAGGAGGTCGTGCGCCACCCCGGGTTCCGCGGCATCGACGTGGACACCGCGGCGCGCGACGGGGCGACCGGCGGCTTCGGCGTCCCGCAGATCGCCGCCCTGGCCCGCGCCTGGCGCACGGGCGCCCGTACGGCTCGTATCCCCGACCACCCCCAGCTGGAGCTGTCGCGATGACGAAGCAGAACCGGACCGGCTTCCCTTTCCTCGAGGCCCTCCTGGCCTCTCCGACCCCCGTGGTGATGGAGGTGAAGCGGCGCGACGCCCACGGCTACGACCTGGTCGGCGGCCGGACGCCGGCCGCGATCGTGGGGGCGTACGAGACGGCGGGCGCCCCCTGCATCTCGGTGGTCACGGGCCGCTGGTTCGGCGGCTCGCCGGCGCTGCTGCGGGACGTGGCGGCGCTGACCGACCTCCCGCTGCTCCAGAAGGACTTCATCACCAGGAAGGACCAGGTCCGCACGGCGAAGGAACTGGGCGCGTCCGCGGTGCTGCTGACGGCGGCCATGCTCCCCGCGTCGAGCATGCGCACCCTGGTCACGGAGTGCCTGCTGACCGGCCTGACCCCCTTCGTCGAGATCACGAACGAGGCCGAACTCGAATCGGTGCACCTCCCCGAGGAGTGCGTGATCGCGGTCAACAACAAGGACATCAAGACGCGGGAGCGCGGCGCGGGCGACCTGGGCCGCTCCCTGGACCTGCTGCCGGCGGTCCGCGCGGCCGGCGCCGCCTGCCCGGTCAGCGCGAGCGGCATCGACAGCCCGGCGACGGCCGCCGGCCTGCTGGACGCCGGCTTCGGCGGGCTGCTGGTGGGCACCTCGCTGCTGCGCACCGGTTCGCCGTCGGTGTGGGTGGACGCGATGGACGGTGCGCGGAGGGGGCTGGCGGTCCGATGACGAAGCTCCTCGACGGGGTACGCCCGTACACGCTGAACGCCGCCGGAATCCCCCTGTCGGGGATCCTCGCCCTGCCGGAGGGCGGGGCCGCGCCCCGCTCCACGATCCTGGCGATCCACGGCCGGGGCATGCGGGCGGCGTACTGGAACTCCTTCATCCCCCTCGCCACCGGCCTGGGCCACGCGGTCCTGGCCGTCGACCGGCCGGGCTACGGGGACTCGGCGAACCTGCTGCCCGAGGGCCAGGGCCTGGCCGACCAGGCGGAAACCCTCCACGCGGCGCTGAAGGAGCACGCCGCCGAGCACGACATCGGCGCCGGGGTCTTCCTGCTGGGCCACTCGGACGGCGGCAAGGTCGCCCTCCACACGGCGGCCACGAACGGCGCCGTCCCCCTCCTCGGCCTCGACGCCTCGGGCGTCGGCTACCGCTACAACCCCGAGGCCCTGCACTTCCCGTCCACCCTCGGCGGCGGCGCCACGAAGCTCAACTGGGGCCCCCTGAACCTCTACCCGCGCGGCACCTTCCAGGCGAGCCGCACCCTGCTGTCCCCGACCCCGCCGCGCGAGTCGGCGGAAACCCTCCGCTGGCCCGGCCAGTACGAGGAACTGGCCCCGCGCGTCCGCGTCCCGGTCCGCCTCACCTTCGCGGAACACGAGGCCTGGTGGCACCTGGACGCCCCCACCGTCTCGGCGATGACCGCCCGCCTGACGGCGGCCCCGTCGGTCACCGTCGACCACCTCCCCGCCTCGGGCCACAACATCAGCCTGGGCCACACGGCCCCCGCCTACCACCTGCGGGTCCTGACCTTCCTGGAGGACTGCCTGCTGGCGGCGCGGGCCTAGGGTGGCAGCGCGGATGAGGGTCAGACGTCCTTGATCTTGACGCGGTCGCCGCACAGTTTGGACCAGTCGTCACGGTCCGAGGTCAGGACGAGTGTGGGGGCGGGGGAGCGGAGCGCCATCGCGGCGACGAGGGCGTCGATGGCGTACTTGTGGCCGTGGAGGCCGCCGGCCTCCTCCAGGAGCTGTACTGCCTTCAGGCTGTCGTCCTCGGTGACTTCCTCCACATGAAGCCGGGAGAGCACCCACTTCAGTCGTGCGGTGTTGGTCTTGCCGTAGACGGCTTCCACGATGGTCAGGGCGGAGACCTTGAACAGGACGTGCTCGCGCCGCGCGGCTTCTACCCTGGCGATCATTCGGCGGTCGTCGCGCAGCAGCAGCGAGAGCGCCTGTGCGTCGAGGACGATGGAGCGAGCCTGCGGTTCCCTCACGCAGCGCTCTCCTGGGCCGCGCTCGACTCATCCGCTTCACCGAAAAGCTCGCGATGAGCGGACAGGATCTCTTCTTCTGTCAGGGGGCCATGTTCTGTCTCGTGGGCAGCGACGATCTCGGCGAGTCCGTCCATGGCCATCTGCTGGCGGACCGCCTCGGTCACGTAGGCGGACACGCCACGTTTGCCCGTACGGGAACGCAGCGCGTCGACGAGGTCCGCGGGCATGGACACCGAGATGTTTTCTGTGCCGCCGGGCCGGGAGGTTCTCATGAGGACCAGTGTATTACAGGCACTCTTACAGGCGCTTCCTCTCTGACCTGCCCGGCTCCCGGTATGGCCGAGTAGCCCTGGCCGGGAATGGCCCGGCCGGGGCTACGGATCAGGAGCCCACGAGCCGACGGGGTTCATCGAGCCATGTGTATTGGCCACTCCCGTCGACCGTGATGCCGAAGCGGGTGATGTGGGGACGGCCCCGGAGCTCATACCAGGTGTACGCCGCCGTCACCTCTGACCACAGATCGCGCGGTCCCCACGAGCGGACCGCGTCTTCTCCCCACCAGTCGCGGTAGCGGACGATCGTGGCCGACGTACCGGCCTCGTCGACGAACTGGACCTGTCGGGCGTCGCCTTCCCCGCGGTGCGAGTACGAGATGTCCGGGACCTGTAGTCCGATGGCGAAGTCCTGGAGGTAGCCGCCCCCCAGAACCTGCGCCGGGTCGATCGGTGACCTGCGGCCGGCCGACTCCTCCGGAACGTGGAGGTCGACGGTCGGTCGCTCGGAGCGGATCCACATGTACGAGGACGCGCCGACGAACCAGCCCTGCGCCGTCGTGCCCTCGCCGTCCACGCGGAGCCGCAGGAGCCCCGCATTGCTGTACGCCGTCCCGAACGGGGTCAGGATCACCCCGCTCCGCCTGGACTGCTCGATCCAGGTGTACGGGATACGTCGAAGGGACGCCGTGCTGATGATCCGGTCGAACGGGTCCCCGCCGGGGGCGCCCTGAAGACCGTCCCCGACGATCAGTTCCGGGTCGTAGTCGGCGGCCTTGAGGTTGGAGGCGCCTGCGCGCGCGATCTCCTCGTCGATCTCGACGGCCACCACCCGCTCCGAGCCGACGCGCTCGCACAGCAGGGCGGTGTGATAACCGGAGCCATAGCCGATCTCCAATACGCGGGACGGCGACTTCAGGTCCAGGTGCTGGAGCTTCCGCATGACGATGTCGAGGGCGGACACGGAGGAGGTGAAGTCCCCCGCGCTTGACCCCGGTGTGACGTCGCCGTCGTCCAGCTGCGTGACCACCGACTGGTGTGGGTTCCACACCGCGCGGCGCCACGTTTCGGGCTCCTCGTCGCGGTCGACGAACTGCCAAAGGCCTTCGTCGTCCCGTACAGGGAGCCATACGGCCTGCGGGATGAAGGCTTCCCTGTCGACAGCGTCGAAGGCCTGTGCCAGCCAGGGCTCACGCAGTAACCCTGCGGTCATGAGGGCCTCGCGGCAGATCGCCCGGTTCACTTCTTCCCCGGCGGTGGGGAAGAGGGAGGGTTCGAGGGCGTCGAGGGTTGGGGCGACGGGCGGCTCCCGTCCGGGCTGGAGGGCTGGGAGGGAGGTGTCCACGGCTTGTCCTGCGGGGGTCCGGTGTGCTTGCCCATCAGGTTCTCCCATCGGTTTGGTGTGCAGGATGACCGCCGGGTGGGGGCGGGTACAGGGCCTGTCTGTCCAGCGTGCTCATCAGGCGGGCTCGATGTTGTCGACCAGCGTCGAGAACTCGCGACCGGACTTGGCGCGGATGTAAGTGAGCTCCACCCAGCGTTCGCAGACGACCGAGTCCGACACGTCCTCGTGGATCACGGCCATCAGTTCGCCCTCGGCGCCGGACGCGATATCGCGGACGCGATGGCGCAGCAGCCGGTGCGGCAGGTACTCGTACCGCTCAGGCATCGGCAGGCTCCTCGTCGGCGCCGATGAACCGCTCCCAGCCAACCCTCGCACGGTCGAGAAGGTCTGCGCTGGGTTCGGGCACCGGGGTCAGACCCGGGCTCGGGTCGTCCGGGGTGTCGATGCAGAGCACCCCGCGGGCGCAGCTACGGATCGTGTGGTTGGCCACGTGGGCACTCCCTACCGTCGTCACCGGGTCGTAGGGCGACGGTACGGCCGAACAGCGGAAGGAAGGGGCCCGGTTTGGGCCCCCTCGTTCAGGCGGCCAACAGGCCGATTTGCACAGCCAACCGGCTGGCCCGCTGCCGACGCTCCGGCAGCCTGGATGATGCCTCCTCCAGGAGGATCCGTTTCGCGTAGCCGTTGTAGCGAACCGTCTCGGGCGCTGCCGCGTGTGCTTGCTGCAGCGTAGTTAGCGCGGCTTCTTGCTGGCCGTCCAAGTAGTAGGCGCGGGCCTGCTCGATCCGATGCCTTGCACGCCGAGGACGGGACGGAATCGACTCGGCTTCTGCCCGGTTCGCTTGTCGAACCGACTCACCGCCGGACCGCAGCTCGACCGCGACGGTGACGCCGTGCGCCGCCATGACAGCACGGCCGAAACTGGTGACTCGGTGGAAATAGCCCCCCGGTAGCTGCTGCGCAACGAGGTCCGCGCGGTCCCACCAGCCCCAGGCCATGCCGCTGTCGCGGCGCTTGGCCGCGGTGAATCCGGCCTCGAACTTCAGGGCCCCGACGACCGCCTGTACGTCCAGCGGCGCCTCAGAAAGTCCGGGCTCCAGGCGCCTCAGCGCTTCCAACACGACGTGGTCCGCCTCCTCGTAGTGCCCGGGGCCGGAGTCGCGGTGAGCCTGCGCGGACAACCAGGCGGCGACACCAATGGCATGCGGGTCCTCGGACTCCTGAGCGGCGGTCATGCCGCGCTCGGACACGCGCCACAGCAGCGACGGGTCTGGCTGGTAGGCGACGAAGAACTGCGCGAGGAAGTACACCTCCGCCTGGAGCGCCTGGGCAGTCCGGCGGTCGGCAGACGTGTTCGCCTGCCGTACCGCGAGCTGGGCGTCCCGGAGCAGCCCGGGCAGCAGATCGCCGATGACCTCGCGGTGGTTGGGCGCTCCATGGCGGGCGCTCCACGCGGCATCCAGCGCGGCGCGTAGGTACGCCGTTGAGGGTGCGGGGCGATCAGCCCGAGTGGGAAATGTGGTCAGAGCGGTGCGTACGGCGGGCAGTCTGTCGTGTCCTGGCCCCACGAAGAGATCGGTGTGTGGTTCGGCGCCTACGTCCCCCACGAGGTCATTCAGGCGGCGGACGCGGAGGGCCTCGGCGATGCGAAGGATCTCCGACAGGCGCGGCATTCTCATGGTGCCGGTCTCGATCTTCTTGACCCACGACGCGTGGTGGCCGAGGAGGTCGGCCAGTTGCTCGCGGGTCATCCCTCTGCGGTTGCGGTAGATCAGGACACGTTGCCCGAACGCGACGGGGTTGTCGTACGGGTCGGGGGTAGCATCGGATGACACGGCCTTGCCCCTTCTCTGAGCAGCTCGACACTGAGCAGCGTATGGGGCAGGGCCGCTTTCGTGTGATCCCGAACGTACGAAAGTGCCTCCTGCGGACCCCGACGGGTCTGGAGCGGGTCCGTGAGGTGCGGCGCGCGCTCGCGCCGATGCCATTACATGGCGTGCATGGTCATGTCGTCAGTGGTAAGTGAAGGAACCGCAGGATTCGTTCGATTACCTCAAGGCGCCCCCAAGACGGCGGGTCCAGGGACATTCACGCCCCCGGCCCCGCCTACCACCTGCGGGTCCTGACCTTCCTGGAGGACTGCCTCCTGGCGGCGCGGGCCTAGAGCTCCGAGGTGTCGAGGTCGATCCCGAACGGCTCGGGCAGCCGTACAGCCGTCCCGAAGGGGTGCGGGCCTTCGGTCCGGGTGTACCCGAGCCGCCCGGGCTCGGAGAAGAGCGTGACGGTCCCTTCGACCCGGTCGATGAGGAGGTACAGCGGCGCGCCGTACTCGGCGTACCGCCTGCGCTTGACGACCCGGTCGGTCTCGGCGTTCGACTCCGAGGTCACCTCGACGACGAGCAGCGTCTGATCGGGCAACAGAGCCTCGCCGCCCTTCGCGAGGTCTTCAGGTACGACGGCGATGTCGGGCACGTACCAGTTCGGCGACCCGGGCAGATCGATGTTGCCGGAGCCCTCCAGGCAGCCGAGTTCGTCGACGCGGTCGGAGATCTGCCGACGCACGATCTTCGCAGCACGCTCGTGATCCCAGGACGGTGGCATGAGTTCGATGACCCCCTCGATGATCTCTGCGCGATCACCCTTGATGCGCTGAACGGCGTACTTCAATGCGCGCTCAGGGTCCGCGACCAGGTTGTACTCGCCCGAGCCCCCGCCCGGCTCAACCGGTGCTGTGCTCATACCGCCGCGCTCCTTCCGTCCGTAAACGCGAAGGTACATCCGAGGGAGGCCGGGCGCCCCGCAGTGCCCCGTGAGTCACTCGAACGAGGGCCCGAACGCGGCGCTGCCTCCCCCGCAGGACGGGGGAGGCAGCGGTTCGGTTCGGGGCGGGCAGGGGTCAGGCGGCGACCACGCGGCTGACCAGCTGGTCGCGGATGCGGGCCGGGATGGCCGGGGCGAAGCGCTGGAGGTAGTGGTCCATGTGGGAGTCGTCGCTCACCAGGAACGGGAGGTCGAAGACCAGGAGCTTGCGGACGGCGAGGAGGGGGAGCGGGGCGCGCAGGGGGCGGAAGGCCTCGTTGTAGAGGCCGGGCTCCTCGCACACCGGGTGGAACTGGCCGATCATCAGGCCCTCCGCCACGAACTCGTCCTTCGCCTTGCGCTGGAGTTCGTCGAGTTCTACTGAGTCCGTCGGGTCGAAGGACGGGAGGACCAGGAGGATCGTCAGGAGTTCGCGGTCCTCCGGGGAGAGGGGTTCCGAGAGGGCCGCGTGGCGGGTGCGGAGGGAGTCGACGGCCGAGGCCAGGTCTTCGCAGTCCGCGGACGGTACCGCCAGGTGGAACAGCTCCTTGCGCAGCGAGGGCTGGGTGTACGGGCACACCGGGCCGGTGCGGCCCAGTTCGGGGTGGCTGGAGACCAGGAAGTCGCGGCTCCAGAGGAGGACTTGGAGCAGCGGGCCGAGGTGCTCCGCCGGTACCTCGCCGCGGGCCACCTCGCCGGCGGTCCAGGACTGTATCAGGTCGTCTCCCCTCATCGGGGGTTCCTCCACATCGGTCGCAGGGTGGGCCCGTCCCCGGGCAGCACGATGTCCTCGCCCAGGAGCTCGAAGCCGGCGCGGCGGCTCGCGGCCTCGCCGCCCGGCGAGCTGGCCTCTGCGTACATGCCGACGCCCTCGGCATCGGCGCGGGCCAGCAGCTCGCCGAGGAGTCCCGAGATCAGGCCGCCCTGCTGCCGGCCGGGGCGGACCGCCCCGAACGAGACGTAGTAGTGCGGGGGGCCGTGCGGATGGCGTTCCTCCTGGAGGCCGGCGATCGTGCGCAGCGCGTCCGCGTACTCGCCCAGGGCCGCGGCGAAGGCCGCGTCCAGGGCCGCCCCGTCCGGCTCGGCGCCGGGCGGCAGGAAGAGCAGCACCGCGTCGCCGTCAGGGGTGCTGAGCACCCCGCCGTGGGCGGCGGACAGTTCCACGAACACCCGGAAGAACCCGGGCAGCAGCTCGGCTCGGAGCTTCTCGTCGGGGATCATCCAGCGGGTCAGCGCGTCCTCGTGGAAGGCGGTGGCGAGGAGGGAGGAGAGGTGGGTGATGGTCGATGGGCTGAGCTGAGGCGTGGTGGATGGCGTGGGCAAGGCTGGTCTCCGGTCTGGTGAAGGGACGGGGGCTGTGGTCATGGGGTCGTGCGGCCCTGCGCCGCGAGCTGTGCCACGCGCGCGTGCAGCACCGGCAGGTAGTGCTCGTGCTCCGGCTTGATCAGGACGCTGCGGACGATCCGGGCCGCCTCCGCGTCCCGTACCGCGCCCGGGTGGCGCCGTACGAACGCGTCGGCGTCCGCGCGCAGCACGCTCAGGAACACCGGGTCCGCCTCGGCCGTCATGCCGTCGCGCAGCAGCCGCTCCGACGCCGCGTCGATCGAGGACAGGGCGGAGTCGGCGGTCGTGGGGAAGTACGTCACGATGTCCAGGTCCGGGCGCTGGTAGAGGGTCAGTTCGTCGGACTCCGTCAGCAGGTCCGCCCAGCGCAGCGCGGCCCGCCGGTTCGCGGCGAGGATCCGCCCGAAGCCGTCCGGGGTGAGCGGCAGCAGCTGCAGGGTCAGCCACAGGGCGGCGGCCGCCGCGCCCGCCCGGGAGCACTCCAGGCTGATCTCGCCCAGGTGCAGGTCCGCGTCGGTGAAGTAGGTGTACGGGGAGTCGTGCGCGAAGTGCCGCCCGGCGCGCGGGTCCGGGAAGAGCACCGCCCCGCAGCCGTACGGCTGCAGCCCCTGCTTGTGCGGGTCCACGACCACCGAGTCGCACCCGGCGATCGCCCGCCAGGGCGCCGGGTCGATGCCGTCGGCCCCCGCCCGGCCGAGGATCGCGTAGAAGCCGCCGTACGCCGCGTCGACGTGCACGCGTGCCCCGTACCGGCGCGCCAGCGGCAGCACCTCGTGCACGGGGTCGACGGCCCCCAGCCCCGTCGTGCCGGTGGTGACGACGACGGTGCCGATCCGCCCGCCGCGCAGCGCGCTCTCCAGCGCGCCGAGGTCGATGCGGCCGTGCCCGTCGGCCTGGATGCGGTGGCCCTCCATGCCCAGGACGTGGCACATCCGCTCGTGCGTGTAGTGGCATTCGGAGCTGTACGCGATCCCGCGGTCCGGGTGCAGCTGCCGGGCTACGTACAGCGCCTCCAGGTTGGCCATGGTGCCGCTGGTGGTGAGGTGCCCGACGTGCGCGTCGAGGCCGAACATGCCGGCCAGCTCGGCGACGGCCTCGCGTTCCATCTCGGTGGTCGCGGGCCCGCCCTCGGCGGCGTGGTTGTTGGGGTTGAACAGCATGGCGGTGAGGTAGCCGGTGACGGCCGCCGGATGCGGCGGCTTGACCATTTGTCCGGCGTAACGCGGGTGGAAGAACGGATAGTTGTGGTCCATCCGCTTGGCGAGGCGGTCGAAGGCCTCGGTGAACGCGTCGGGGTCCACCCGGTGCGCGTCATGGGTCTCGTACGGGCCGAACTGCCCGCCCCACCGCTCGGCCACCCCGAGCGCGCGCGGCAGCCAGTCGCGTAAGTCGTGCAGGTCGTGCAGGTCCACGGGTGCCTCCCCCCAGCCGCCGCCCTGAGCGGCGGCACGAGTCACGCGTACGCGTCGTACGTACGCACGAGGAGCGTTGCCCAGCCCCCGCAAGCCCCGCGCAACGCCGAACGCCCGCACACCATCCGGCCTCGAGTGATGCGCAAGCCGGGTCTGGTGCACTCGCGGCGCGCCACCTGTGCGAGGAGGACCACTCGCCGGCTGCCCGTAGCGCGATCGGCCCTGCCCCGGGCGGCCCGCGCGCATCCCACTTCTTTCCCAGGAGGACATCCCATGGTCACCAGACGCACCGTGCTCGGCGGCGCCTTCGCCGCGACCGGCGCCGGCCTGCTCACCGCCGGCGGTCTGACGCCCCTGTTCGCCGCCGGATCCGCGCAGGCCACCGCCGCCGACGCGGGCGCGACGGGGGTCACCGTCCCGGCGCCCTTCACCGTGAAGATGCCGACGCTGCCGGTGCTCTCGCCGATATCCACCCTCGGCGGGCAGGACACGTACGCCGTCACCATCAAGGAGGTGGCGCGGGAGATCATCCCGGGGGTGCAGACGAAGGTCCTCACCTACGACGGCCACTTCCCGGGGCCGGTGCTGCGGGCCCGCAGCGGGCGGCGGGTGGTGATCCGGCACCGCAACACCCTGACCATGCCGGTCTCGGTCCACCTGCACGGCGGCAGCGTCTCACCGGAGAACGACGGCGGCCCGATGGACACCTTCGGCCCGGGCACCTCCCGTACGTACAGCTACCCGAACCAGCAGCCGGGCGCCGGGCTGTGGTTCCACGACCACGCGCACCACATGGAGTCGGAGCACGTCTTCCGCGGCCTGTCCGCGACCTACCTGCTCTCGGACGAGAACGAGCGGTCGCTGCCGCTGCCGGCCGGCCAGTACGAGGTCCCGATCGCGCTGCGCGACGCCCGCTTCGACGAGGCCGGGCAGCTGGTCTACGTCATGGACGACGTCTTCGGCCGGACCACCATCCTCGCCAACGGCCGCCCGACCCCGTACTTCGAGGTCGCCGCCCGCAAGTACCGCTTCCGGCTGCTCAACTCCTCCAACATGCGCTTCTTCCAGCTGCGCCTGTCGGACGGCGGCCAGATGATCCAGATCGGCACGGACGGCGGGCTGCTGGAGCGCCCCTTCACGACGGACACCGTCGGCCTGTCCCCGGCGGAGCGGGCGGACGTGGTCATCGACTTCTCCCGCTACCCCGTCGGCACGAAGATCGTCCTGGAGAACACCCTGGGCCCGGGGACGCCGGACCAGGTGGGCAAGGTGCTGCGCTTCGACGTCGTACGCACGGCCTCCGACCCGAGCCGGGTGCCGGACGTGCTGCGCACCCTGCCGGCCATGCCGTCGGCCACCGTTCAGCGCAACATCGTCCTCAGCATGGACGAGGACGGCCGGCAGGAGCCGCGGGGGCTCATGGACGGCCAGGAGTGGGACGCGCAGCGCATCGACCAGACCATCGCGCACGGCACCTCGGAGATCTGGACCGTCACCAACGCCAACAAGATCATTCCGCACAACTTCCACATGCACCTGGTCCAGTTCCGGGTGCTGGAGCGCAACGGCGCCCCGGTCGGGCCGGCCGAGGCCGGGCTGAAGGACACGGTCCGCCTCTTCCCCGGCGAGACCGTGAAGCTGCACGCCACCTTCGACACCTACAAGGGGACGTACGTCTACCACTGCCACCTCCTGGACCACTCGGCGATGGGGATGATGGCCAACTTCCGCATCCGATAGGGGCGATGAAGGGGGATGAGGGGCGATGAGCGGGGGGATCCCCGCTCGACGCGCGCTCAAGGACGGGCCGAGGACCGGGCGGAAGAATCCTCGACAACAGACCATGTCCGGCCGTGTCCCCCACGAGTCCACACATGTGTCCGAAGCCGAAAGGGAAGAGGAGGGAAGCCGATGGCCGCCACCGTGGCCATGACCGTGGTCCTCACACCCGGCCCTCCCACCTCCCTCGACCTCCACGGCCGGCTCACACCCGCCGCACTCGGCGCCGCCCTCGCGGTGCTGCCGCCGTGCACGCCGACGCTGCACCGGCACACCGCCCACCACCACACGCTCACCCTGCCCCCGCCGCCGTTCCCCGCGGGACGGCTGTCCGACCTACTCACCGGGGCCGCGGCGGCGGGGGAGGAGACGTCCGCCGCCCGGGAACCGGGCGGCGCCGCGTATGTCCCGTATGCCGAACGCACCCACGCCAACGAACGCACCCACGCCAACGAACGCACCGAACGCATCGACCTGGGACCGGAGGGACCTCTTCCCATCACCCCCCTGCAACGTGACGTCCTGCTCGACGCGATGACCCACCCGGGCGCCGGCCTCCACGTGGAACAGCTCCACTGGCGCTGGTACGGACCGCTGGACGCCCGGCGGTTCGCGGCCGCGTGGCAGACGCTGTACGACAGCGAGGCGGTGCTCCGCACCTCCCTGGCCAGGCCCGCCGCACCCGGCGCCGGGCCGCTGGTCGCCGTACATCCGCACGCCGCGCCGCAACTGGAACGGCACGCTCGGGACAGCGCCGACTGGCACGCGCTGCTGCTGAGCGAGCGGATGCGGGACTTCGACCTGTACCGGCCCGGCACGGCGCTGCGGATCGCGGTGCTGGAGGAGCCGGGCCAGGTGTTCCGGGTGCTGCTGACCTACCACCAGGCCCTCCTCGACGGCTGGAGCGCACGCGTGCTCCAGCGCACGCTCTACCGGGCCTACCTCGCCGACGGGCGCCCCGTCGGCAGCGAGCGGCGGCCCGACATCCGCGACCACATGCGCTGGCTGGCCCGGCAGGACCTGGCACCGGCCCGGGCGTTCTGGGCCCGCGCCGGAGCCCGCGCCGGTGTTCCGGCGGGCCTCCCGGGCCTGCCGAGCCTCCCGGGGCTGCTGGGCCTGCCGGGCCTGCTGGGCCTGCCGGGCCTGCTGGGCCTGCCGGGCCTGGCGAGCATGCCGGGCCGGCCGGGCGTGCCCGTACAGGCGCCGGAGGGCGGTTCGCGGCAGCGCGGCCACGGGCGGACCCGGCAGCGGCTCACCCCGTACGAGGCGCTGCGCCTGCGGAACTGGGCGGCGCTCCGGGGCGCCACGGAGAGCACGGCCCTGCACGCGGTCTGGGCCCTCCAGCTCCACCGCGCCACCCCGGGCGCGCCCGCCGTCACCTTCGCGGCGGCGGTCTCGGGCCGCGGCATCGCCCTCCCGGGCGCCGACCGCCTCCCGGGCCCGCTGCGCAGCGCCCTCCCGGTGCACGTCCGCATCGAGCCGTCCGCGCCACTGACCGGCCTGCTGAGCACGCTGACGGGCCACAGCCTGGACGCGGCCTCCTACGAGTGGGTCTCCCCGGGCCAGGCGGCCCGGTGGTCCCGCCCGCCGGCGACCGAGCCCGACCCGGGCCCGGCTCCCGACTCGCTCATCGCCTTCGAGGCCAAGGCGCCCGCCGGGACCGCCGACGATCCCGTCCACGCCGAACTCGCCGCCGAGGGCGTACGCGTCGGCGCCGCCGAGGCCATCGGCGCGCACACCGCGCTGCCCTTCGCCGTCACGGCCCACCACGACGCCGAGGGCGGGCTCGTCCTCACCTCCGTCTACGACCGGGCCCGCATCGCCGACTCCGACGCCGCCGAGAGCCTCGCCCAGACCACCCTGCTGCTGCGCGAACTGCCCGACGCCACCGGCGAGACCACCACCGTCGCCGAGGCCCTCGAACTGCTCGACGGCAGCCCGGTGCCCCGCGTGACCCGCGCGTCGGCGGTGGCCGCCCGCACGCTGCGCATCCTGCGCGCGGCGGCCCGCACCGGCGCCGGCACGATCTGCCTGGTCCCGCCGCCCGACGCACCGCCCGGCTGCTACGACGCGCTCGCCGAGGCCTACCCCGGCCCGCAGGCGCTGACCACCGTACGGCCGTCCGCCGACGCACGGACCGTACTGGCCGCGCTCCGGCCCGCCCTCGCCCGGGGCGAACCGCTGCTGCTGGGCGGGTTCTCCGGCGCGGGCTCCCTCGCCTGCGAGGTCGCGGAACGCATCGCCTCGCACGGCTGGCACCCGCCGCTCGTCGCGATCGGCGGCACCCTCCCCACCGAGGGCGAAGGCGGCGCCGACCCGGTGCGGGCCCTCGCCCGGACCCTGGAGACGGCCGCGGCGGCGGCCGCCGCCACCGCCCGACCCTGACCCGTCCCGTCCCACACCACCACCAGGAGTGACATGTCCCGTCGTCTGTTCACCTCGGAGTCCGTGACCGAGGGACACCCCGACAAGATCGCCGACCAGATCAGCGACACGATCCTCGACGCGCTGCTCGCCCAGGACCCCGCCTCGCGCGTCGCGGTCGAGACGCTGATCACGACCGGTCTCGTGCACATCGCGGGCGAGGTGACGACGCAGGCGTACGCGCCGATAGCCCAGCTCGTGCGCGAGAAGATCCTGGAGATCGGCTACGACTCGTCCGTCAAGGGCTTCGACGGCGCCTCCTGCGGTGTGTCCGTCTCGATCGGCGCGCAGTCCCCGGACATCGCGCAGGGCGTGGACACGGCGTACGAGAACCGGGTCGAGGGCGATGAGGACGAGCTCGACAAGCAGGGCGCCGGCGACCAGGGCCTGATGTTCGGCTACGCCACCGACGAGACCCCCGAGCTCATGCCCCTCCCCATCCACCTTGCCCACCGGCTCTCCCGCCGGCTGTCCGAGGTCCGCAAGAACGGCACGCTCCCGTACCTGCGCCCGGACGGCAAGACCCAGGTCACCATCGAGTACGACGGCGCCAAGGCCGTCCGCCTCGACACGGTCGTCGTCTCCTCGCAGCACGCCTCCGACATCGACCTGGAGGCGCTGCTGGCCCCCGACGTCAAGGAGCACGTGGTCGAGTACGTGCTCGCCCAGCTGGCCGACGACGGCATCAAGCTGGAGACCGAGGGCTACCGCCTGCTGGTGAACCCGACCGGCCGCTTCGAGATCGGCGGCCCGATGGGCGACGCCGGCCTGACCGGCCGCAAGATCATCATCGACACGTACGGCGGCATGGCCCGCCACGGTGGCGGTGCCTTCTCCGGCAAGGACCCGTCGAAGGTGGACCGTTCGGCCGCCTACGCGATGCGCTGGGTCGCCAAGAACGTCGTCGCCGCCGGTCTCGCCTCGCGCTGCGAGGTCCAGGTCGCGTACGCCATCGGCAAGGCCGAGCCCGTCGGTCTCTTCGTCGAGACCTTCGGCACCGAGAAGACCGACATCGCGAAGATCGAGGACGCCATCGCCGAGGTCTTCGACCTCCGCCCGGCCGCCATCATCCGCGACCTGGACCTGCTGCGGCCCATCTACGCCCAGACCGCCGCCTACGGCCACTTCGGCCGCGAGCTCCCGGACTTCACCTGGGAGCGCACCGACCGCGCCGAGCTGCTGAAGGCCGCCGCCGGCCTCTGAGCACCACCTGCCCGACCCGCTTGCCCCGCCCCCGCTCCGCCCCGCCGACAACAGACCAGCTCACAGGAGTCCACGTGCGTATCGCGGTGACCGGATCCATCGCCACAGATCACCTCATGGCCTTCCCGGGCCGGTTCGTCGACCAGCTGCTCCCCGACCAGCTGCAGAACATCTCGTTGTCCTTCCTCGTCGACACCCTCGAGGTGCGGCGGGGCGGAGTGGCGGCCAACATCGCCTACGGCCTCGGCGGCCTGCGCCTCGAACCCCTCCTCGCGGGCGCCGTGGGCCCCGACTTCGCCGAGTACGAGGTCTGGCTCAAGGAACACGGCGTCGACACCGGTTCGGTGTACGTCTCCGCCGAGCACCAGACCGCCCGCTTCATGTGCATGACCGACCAGGACTCCAACCAGATCGCCTCCTTCTACGCGGGCGCCATGGCCGAATCCGCCCGCATCGACCTGCACGCCGTGCACGCCCGCACCCCCCTCGACCTGATCCTCGTCTCGCCCAACGACCCGGGCGCGATGGTCCGCCATACCGAGCAGGCCCGCGAACTGGGCATCCCCTTCGCCGCCGACCCCTCGCAGCAGCTCGCCCGCCTCACCGGCGCCGAGGTGCGCACCCTCGTCACCGGGGCCCGCTGGCTCTTCACCAACGAGTACGAGTCCGCGCTCCTGCGCGAACGCGCCGAGTGGAGCCACGGGGAGGTCCTCGACCGCGTCGGCACCTGGGTCACCACGCTGGGCGCGCAGGGCGTCCGCATCGACGCCAAGGGCGAGCCGACGATCACCGTCCCCGCCATCCCCGACGTCCACGCGGAGGACCCGACGGGCGTCGGCGACGCCTTCCGCTCCGGCTTCCTGGCCGCCGTCGGATGGGGGCTGCCGCTGGAGACCGCCGCCCAGCTCGGCTGCGCGATGTCCGCGCTGGTCCTTGCCGCCGTGGGCTCGCAGTCGTACGAGATCCAGCCCGAGCGGCTCCTCGCCACCGTACGCACGGTCTACGGGGAGCACGCGGCAGGGCTGCTGGAACCGAAGCTGGGGCGGCTGGGATGACGACGACGAACACACAGACCCGGGCCGATGCCCTCCGAGAGGCGTTCGCCACGCGCGTGGTGGTGGCCGACGGGGCGATGGGGACGATGCTCCAGGCGCAGGACCCGACGATGGAGGACTTCCAGCAGCTGGAGGGCTGCAACGAGGTCCTGAACGTGACGCGTCCCGACATCGTGCGCTCGGTTCACGAGGCCTATTTCTCGGTGGGCGTGGACTGTGTGGAGACCAACACCTTCGGTGCGAACTTCGCGGCGCTCGCGGAGTACGACATCGCCGAGCGGAACTTCGAGCTCTCGGAGTCCGGCGCGCGCATCGCGCGTGAGGTCGCGGACGAGTTCACGGCCTCGACCGGGCAGCAGCGCTGGGTCCTGGGCTCCATGGGCCCCGGCACCAAGCTGCCCACCCTCGGCCACATCACGTACGCGCAGATCCGCGACGCCTACCAGATCAACGCCGAGGGCCTGATCTCCGGTGGCGCGGACGCGCTGCTCGTGGAGACCACCCAGGACCTGCTCCAGACCAAGTCCTCCATCATCGGCGCCCGCCGCGCCATGGAGGCCCTGGGCGTCACCGTCCCGCTGATCTGCTCCGTCACCGTCGAGACCACCGGCACGATGCTGCTCGGTTCGGAGATCGGGGCGGCGCTGACCGCGCTGGAGCCGCTCGGCATCGACATGATCGGGCTGAACTGCGCGACCGGTCCGGCCGAGATGAGCGAGCACCTGCGCTACCTGGCGCGCAACGCCCGCATCCCGCTCTCCTGCATGCCCAACGCCGGCCTGCCCGTCCTGACCAAGGACGGCGCCCACTACCCGCTCTCGGCCGCCGAGATGGCGGACGCGCAGGAGGGGTTCGTACGCGAGTACGGGCTCTCCCTGGTGGGCGGCTGCTGCGGTACGACGCCGGAGCACCTGCGGCACGTGGTGGAGCGGGTACGCGGTACGGCCGTGGCCGAGCGGGATCCGCGCCCGGAGCCGGGCGCTGCCTCGCTGTACCAGACGGTGCCGTTCCGGCAGGACACCTCGTACATGGCGATCGGTGAGCGGACGAACGCGAACGGGTCGAAGAAGTTCCGCGAGGCGATGCTGGAGGCCCGCTGGGACGACTGCGTGGAGATGGCCCGGGACCAGATCCGTGAGGGCGCGCACATGCTGGACCTGTGCGTCGACTACGTGGGCCGCGACGGCGTCGCCGACATGAAGGAGCTGGCGGGGCGCTTCGCGACCGCTTCCACCCTTCCCGTCGTCCTGGACTCGACCGAGGTTCCCGTGATCCAGGCGGGCCTGGAGATGCTCGGCGGCCGCGCGGTCATCAACTCCGTGAACTACGAGGACGGTGACGGGCCGGAGTCCCGCTTCGCGAAGGTCACCCGGCTGGCGCAGGAGCACGGCGCCGCGCTGATCGCGCTGACCATCGACGAGGAGGGCCAGGCCCGTACCGTCGAGCACAAGGTCGCGATCGCGGAGCGCCTGATCGCCGATCTCACGGCGAATTGGGGGATCCGGGAGTCGGACATCCTCATCGACACCCTGACCTTCACCATCTGCACGGGTCAGGAGGAGTCCCGGGGCGACGGCATCGCGACGATCGAGTCGATCCGCGAGCTCAAGCGCCGCCACCCGGACGTCCAGACCACCCTGGGTCTGTCGAACATCTCCTTCGGTCTGAACCCGGCCGCCCGCGTCCTGCTGAACTCGGTCTTCCTCGACGAGTGCGTCAAGGCGGGCCTGGACTCGGCGATCGTCCACGCGAGCAAGATCCTCCCCATCGCGCGGTTCGACGAGGAGCAGGTCGAGGTCGCACTGGACCTGATCCACGACCGGCGCGCCGAGGACTACGACCCCCTCCAGAAGCTGATGGCGCTCTTCGAGGGCGTCAACATGAAGTCGATGAAGGACGGGCGGGCGGAAGAGCTCCTCGCCCTGCCCCTGGAGGAGCGGCTTCAGCGCCGGATCATCGACGGGGAGAAGAACGGCCTGGAGGCCGACCTCGACGAGGCCCTGCAGACCCGCCCGGCCCTGGACATCGTCAACGACACCCTGCTGGGGGGCATGAAGGTCGTCGGTGAGCTGTTCGGCTCCGGCCAGATGCAGCTGCCGTTCGTCCTCCAGTCGGCCGAGGTCATGAAGACCGCCGTGGCCCACCTCGAGCCGCACATGGAGAAGTCCGACGACGAGGGCAAGGGCACCATCGTGCTCGCCACGGTCCGCGGCGATGTCCACGACATCGGCAAGAACCTCGTCGACATCATCCTGACCAACAACGGCTACAACGTCGTGAACATCGGCATCAAGCAGCCGGTCTCCGCGATCCTGGAAGCCGCGCAGGAGCACAAGGCCGACGTCATCGGCATGTCCGGTCTCCTCGTCAAGTCGACGGTGATCATGAAGGAGAACCTGGAGGAGCTCAACCAGCGCAAGATGGCCGCCGACTACCCGGTCATCCTCGGCGGCGCCGCCCTGACCCGCGCCTACGTCGAACAGGACCTCCACGAGATCTACGAGGGCGAAGTCCGCTACGCCCGCGACGCCTTCGAAGGCCTGCGGCTGATGGACGCCCTGATGGGCGTCAAGCGCGGCGTCCCCGGAGTCGAACTCCCGCCCCTCAAGCAGCGCCGCGTGGCCAAGCGGGACACACCGCTCCTCCAGGTGGTGGAACCCGTCGACGGCGGCCGCTCCGACGTGGCCGTCGACAACCCGGTCCCCACCCCGCCCTTCCTCGGCACCCGCGTGGTCAAGGGCATCCCGCTCAAGGAGTACGCCTCCTGGCTCGACGAGAACGCGCTGTTCAAGGGCCAGTGGGGACTCAAGGGCGCCGACACCATCGCCACCGACGGCCGGCCCCGGCTGCGCGGCTGGCTGGACCGGCTGCACACCGACGGCCTCCTCGAAGCCGCCGTCGTGCACGGCTACTTCCCCTGCGTCTCCAAGGGCGACGACCTCATCATCCTGGGCGAGAACGGCTCGGAGCGCACCCGCTTCACCTTCCCCCGCCAGCAGCGCGGCCGCCGCCTGTGCCTCGCCGACTTCTTCCGCCCGGAGGAGTCCGGCGAGACCGACATCGTCGGCCTCCAGGTGGTCACCGTCGGCAGCCGCATCGGCGAGGAGACCGCACGGCTGTTCGCCGCCGACGCCTACCGCGAGTACATGGAACTCCACGGCCTCTCCGTGCAGCTCGCCGAGGCCCTCGCCGAGTACTGGCACGCCCGGGTCCGCGCCGACCTCGGCATCGCCGGCTCCGACCCGGACTCCATGGACGGCATGTTCCGCACCGAGTACCAGGGCTGCCGCTACTCCCTCGGCTACCCGGCCTGCCCCGACCTGGAGGACCGCGCCAAGATCGCCGACCTCCTCCAGCCGGAGCGCATCGGGGTCCACCTCTCCGAGGAGTTCCAGCTCCACCCCGAGCAGTCCACCGACGCCATCGTCATCCACCACCCCGAAGCCAGCTACTTCAACGCACGCTGACCACCCACGAGCCGGAAAGGAGTCCGACATGCCGGCTGCCCTGGCCGCCACCGCCGAACGCCCCCGCACGTCCTCCGCCCCCGCCCCCCTCGGCGTCCGTGAACTGCTGGCCACGGGCCGGCGGACCTTCTCGTTCGAGTTCTTCCCGCCGAAGACGGATGCCGGGGAGCGGACGCTGTGGGCGGCGATCCGCCGCATCGAGGCCCTCGCGCCCTCCTTCGTCTCCGTCACGTACGGCGCCGGAGGCTCCTCCCGCAGCCGCACCGTCGAGGTCACCAAGCGCATCGCCGCCGAGACCACCCTGCGCCCCGTAGCGCACCTGACCGCCGTCGGGCACTCGGTGGCCGAACTGCGCCACATCATCGGCCAGTACGCCGACGCGGGCATCCGCGACGTCCTCGCCCTGCGCGGGGACCCGCCGGGCGACCCGAAGGGGGAGTGGACCCCCCACCCGGAGGGCCTGAACCACGCCCACGAGCTGGTCTCGCTCATCCGCCGGCTGGGCGACTTCACGGTGGGCGTGGCGGCCTTCCCGGAGCGCCATCCCCGCTCCCTCTCCTGGACCGAGGACATCCGGCACTTCGCCGCGAAGTGCCACGCCGGCGCGGACTACGCCATCACCCAGATGTTCTTCCACGCCGAGGACTACCTGCGGCTGCGCGACCGGCTGTCCTCCGTGGGCTGCCTGACCCCGATCATCCCCGAGATCATGCCGGCGACCGATTTCCGCCAGATCCGCCGCTTCGCCGAACTCAGCGACGCCCGCTTCCCGGACGCCCTCGCGCAGCGCCTCGAAGCCGCGCAGGACAATCCGGCGGACGGGCACCGGATCGGCGTCGAGTACGCGACCGCCATGTCGGAGCGGCTGCTCGCCGAGGGCGCCCCCGGCCTGCACTACATCACCCTCAACAAGTCCACCGCGACTCTAGAGATCCATCAGAACCTGAACGTCAGCCAGAACCCAGCCACCACCATCACGGAGTAGAACCCATGGACTTCAAGGTCGCAGATCTCTCGCTCGCGGACTTCGGCCGCAAGGAGATCACCCTTGCCGAGCACGAGATGCCCGGTCTGATGTCGATCCGCAAGGAGTACGCACCCTCGCAGCCGCTGGCCGGGGCGCGGATCACCGGCTCCCTGCACATGACTGTGCAGACCGCCGTGCTCATCGAGACCCTCGTCGCGCTCGGCGCCGAGGTCCGCTGGGTGTCCTGCAACATCTACTCCACCCAGGACCACGCCGCCGCCGCGATCGCCGCCGCCGGCATCCCGGTCTTCGCCTGGAAGGGCGAGACGCTGGAGGAGTACTGGTGGTGCACGGAGCAGGCGCTGACCTGGCCCGGACACGTCGGCCCCAACATGATCCTCGACGACGGCGGTGACGCCACCCTCCTCGTCCACAAGGGCGTCGAGTACCAGAAGGCGGGACGGGTCCCGGACCCGTCGACCGCGGACAACGAGGAAATGGCCCTGGTCCTGGAGCTGCTGGGCAAGAGCACCATCGACTGGACGACCCTGGCCGCCGGGATCCGCGGCGTGACCGAGGAGACCACCACCGGCGTCCACCGCCTCTACGAGATGCACCGCGACGGCGCGCTCCTCTTCCCGGCGATCAACGTGAACGACGCCGTCACCAAGTCGAAGTTCGACAACAAGTACGGCTGCCGCCACTCCCTGATCGACGGCATCAACCGCGCCACCGACGTCCTCATCGGCGGGAAGACGGCCGTGGTCTTCGGCTACGGCGACGTCGGCAAGGGCTGCGCCGAGTCCCTGCGCGGCCAGGGCGCCCGCGTCATCGTCACCGAGATCGACCCGATCTGCGCCCTGCAGGCCGCCATGGACGGCTACCAGGTCGCCACGCTGGACGACGTCGTCGAGATCGCCGACATCTTCATCACCACGACCGGCAACAAGGACATCATCATGGCGTCCGACATGGCGAAGATGAAGCACCAGGCGATCGTGGGCAACATCGGCCACTTCGACAACGAGATCGACATGGCCGGTCTCGCGAAGATCGAGGGCATCGTCAAGGACGAGGTCAAGCCGCAGGTCCACACCTGGAAGTTCCCCGACGGCAAGGTCCTGATCGTCCTCTCCGAGGGCCGTCTGCTGAACCTGGGCAACGCGACCGGCCACCCGTCCTTCGTCATGTCGAACTCCTTCGCGGACCAGACCCTGGCCCAGATCGAGCTCTTCACGAAGCCGGAGGAGTACCCGACCGACGTCTACGTGCTGCCCAAGCACCTCGACGAGAAGGTCGCCCGCCTCCACCTCGACGCCCTCAGCGTCAAGCTCACCACCCTGCGCCCCGAGCAGGCCGCGTACATCGGCGTGGACGTCGAGGGCCCGTACAAGCCGGACCACTACCGCTACTGACCGATCCGATTTCGCCACCGGCTCTCGAGTTTCACTCGAGAGCCGGTGGAAACCCCATGGCCGGGTATCCCGGGGAATGCCACGATCGGATGTCCGTGCCGAGGGCGAGCAGTACTCCCACCACCCGCAGATGAGGATGTCCCAATGAACCCCAATCCGGCCGGTAGCCCCCAGCAGTACCCCGCGGGCGGCCCGAGTCCCTACGCGGCCCCGCCCGGCTCCTACGCGCAGCCCCAGCCCGGTGGCTGGCCCCAGCCCGGGGCGCCCGTGCCGGCGACGGCCGAGCGGGGCAAGCTGGCCACCGTCCTCCTCCTGGTCTCCACGGTCCTCGTCGGCCTGATGGCGGGCCTCTTCTTCGCCTTCGACGTCTCGGTGATGCCGGGTCTGGCGGCGGGCGACGAGCGCACCTACGTCACCGCGATGCAGAACTTCAACTCGGCCATCGACGGCAACGGCATCTTCGGCATGGCGTTCGTCCTCGCCCTGCTGGCGTCCGCCGCCTCGGCGATCGTCGAGTTCCGCAAGGGCCGCCGGGGTGTCGCGATCTGGGTCGGCGCGGCCGCCGTCGCGTACCTCGTCGTCCTGATGATCACCTTCTCCGTGAACATCCCGCTCAACAACGAGCTGGCCGACGTGGGCGACGCGGCGAAGCTCACCGATTTCTCCATCGTCGACAAGTTCAAGGGCACCTGGGTCTCCACCAACATCGTCCGCACCCTGCTGTGCACGGTGGCCCTGACCGCCCTCTCCCGTGCCCTGGTCCTCTACGGTCGCGCCACCCGCTGACCGCGGTCCCGCGCCACGCCACGGAGTCCCCCGGCCGCCCCGGCCGGGGGACTTCCGTACGTCGTCAGCCCAGCTGGCCGTTCAGGTAGAGAGCCCAGCCCAGGAAGCCGACCGCGGCCGTGCACAGCAGCGTGCGCCAGACGTTGGCGCGGCTCCAGGGGCCTTCGAAGGCGCGGCGGACGGCGGCCGGGTCGCTGATGCGGGCGATCGGGCCGGCCTTCTCCAGGGCGTTGTTCAGCGGGATGTTCACCTTGTTGGTGAGGCCCATCGACAGGATGTAGCAGACCAGGGCCGCGATCAGCGGGGGCAGCACGTCACGGCCGTCGGAGGGGACGTGCAGGGCCAGGGCCAGCGCGGTGAAGAGGAACGCGCCGATGTAGCCGAGCACGAACCAGCCGTTGAGGATGGCCTTGTTGACGTTCTGCATGACCTCGATGACCGTACGGTCGTCGGTGCGCTTCAGGCCCGGCATCACGGCGACGGAGAAGCCGTAGAACAGGCCGCTGACCAGACCCATCGTGACCGTGGCGGCGATGAGCGAGGCCAGGCGTGCGGTCTCCATCGTGTGTCCCCCTGCTCGTCCGTCCTCGGAGCTTCTCGGTCATCGATTCTTCGGGAACGGGTCATCGAATCGTCAAGTCATGGCGACTATACGGGCGAGGGTGCCCCGCGTCGCCCCGGAATCGAGCGACCCTCCAGCATGTCTTGAGCGGCGCGCAGGGCGGGCCGGTGTCGCCCGCCCCTCCTTCCGTTTGGCAGCCTGTCCCCGGGACCACAGAGGGGAGTCACCGTGCTCACGGCACTTGAAGGCGCATACGGAGACCGGGAGGACGCCGTCGCGATCGCCGGCCGCACCGCCTCCTACGAGGAACTGCTCGGCGCGGCGCGGGCGGTGGCCGCCGATGTCGCGGGACTCCCGGCCTTCGCGGTGACCGCCACCGCCTCCCTGGAGACCGTCGCCGCCGTGGTCGGCGGGCTGCTGGCCGGGGTGCCCTGCGTACCCCTGCCGCCCGACGCCGGTCCCGCCGAGCGGGAGCACATCCTGCGCGACTCCGGAGCACGGCTCATCGAGGCGGACTTCGCCCGGCGTTCCGCCTGGACCGGGCCCGCCGCGGCGCCCGAGGACCCCGCGCTGATCCTGTACACCTCCGGGACCACGGGCGCCCCCAAGGGCGTGGTGCTGAGCGGCGCGGCCATCACCGCCGACCTGGACGCGCTCGCCGGGGCCTGGCAGTGGAGCGCCGAGGACACGCTGGTGCACGGGCTGCCGCTGTTCCACGTGCACGGGCTGGTGCTCGGCGTCCTCGGGGCCCTGCGCACCGGCAGCCGCCTCGTGCACACCGGGCGGCCGACGCCCGCCGCCTACGCCGGGGCCGGCGGCAGCCTGTACTTCGGGGTGCCGACCGTGTGGTCCCGTATCGCCGCCGAACCGGGGGCGGCGGCCGCGCTGTCCGGGGCGCGGCTGCTGGTGTCGGGCAGCGCGGCCCTGCCCGCGCCCGTGTTCCGGGACCTGGAGGCCTTGACCGGGCTGCGGCCCGTGGAGCGGTACGGGATGACGGAGACGCTGATCACCATCAGCGGCCGGGCGGGCGGCGAGGTCCGCCCCGGTACGGTCGGCACCCCGCTGCCCGGCATCCGTACCCGCGTCGCGGCCGAGCCGGGCGCCGAGATCGGGGAACTCCAGCTCACCGGCCCCACGTTGTTCTCCGGGTACCTGGGGCGGCCGGAGGCCACCGCGGCCGCGTACACCGAGGACGGCTGGTTCCGTACGGGCGACATCGCGGCCGTCGACGCGGCGGACGGGGTCCACCGGATCGTGGGCCGCGCCTCCATCGACATGATCAAGTCCGGCGGCTACCGGATCGGCGCGGGCGAGATCGAGAACGCGCTCCTCGACCACCCCAAGGTGAGCGAGGCCGCCGTGGTCGGTGTCCCGGACGCGGACCTGGGGCAGCGCATCGTCGCCTTCGTCGTCGCCGAGGGGGTCACGGGCGAGGAGCTCACCGATTTCGTCGCCGCACACCTGTCGGTGCACAAGCGCCCGCGCGAGGTCCGCTTCGTCGCGGCCGTCCCGCGCAACGCCATGGGCAAGCCGCAGAAGAAACTGCTGCTGACGGAGGACGGCTCCGAGGGCCGGTGCTGACGGCCGGCTAACCGCGGTCCGAAGGCGGCTCGGCCGGGTCGGCAGGGTCGTCCGAGGGCATTTCGGTCTTCGTGTGGAGGATCTCGCGGGCCTGCTCCGCCGCGCGGAGGGTGGTCTCGGAGACGAAGTCGAGGAAGCGGGCGACGTTCTCCAGACGGGTGGCGGCCGGGGTGCCGGGGCCGAGGACGCCGACGCCCTGCCGTGCGGTCTCGACGACCTGGGCGATGGCGCGGGCGCTGGCCATCATCGACTGGTACCAGACGTCGTCGTCGACGGCGTAGCGCTCGCGGCGGCCGTCACCGTCGCGTTCCCGGCGGACCATGCCCTGGCTGTCGAGGAACGCGATCGCCTTGGAGATGGACGCCGGGCTGACCTGGAGGCCCTGGACGAGTTCGGACGCGGTGAGGCTGCCGCTGTCGGTGAGGGTGAGGCGGGCCATCACCCGGGCCGTCATCGAGGGCATGCCCGAGGCCAGCATGACGGCGGTGAAGACCTCCTCGTACTCGCGCACGGCCTCGGGGTCGCGTCCGTAGGCCTGCACCGGTGCCTCGGCACCCCGGGGCGCGGCCTGCCTGCGCCGGTGGGCGCGGCGTTCGGTGGCGTGGTGGGCCAGGTCGGCGCGGTAGGCGGCGGGGCCGCCGTTGCGCATGACCTCGCGCGTGATCGTCGAGGTCGGGCGGTCGAGACGCCTGGCGATCTCCGCGTAGGCGAGGTCGTCGGCCAGCCCCAGTGCGATCTGCCGGCGTTCCTGCTGGGTGAGCCTGCCTCCCGGCATTGCGGTCTCCTTCGTTCTCCTTGTGTGCCCCCAGCATAGCGTTCATTCTCAGTTCATTGCAACGCGTGGATGGTTGTCGTTGCGTTACTTCCTGGGGCCGTTGCAACGATTTACCGGCTCTGACCTGCATGAATGATGACTGTGTGCAACGAGCTTGTTGATGAATCCTTGAAGGCAACGTAGCGTTTGGGTCATCGGAAACGACGAGCTCAAGGAGAGCCACCATGCAGAAGTTCGACACCGCCGCCCCGATCGCCGCCGTCCTGGACATCCCGGCGGGGAGCATCCGGTTCATCGCCGCGGACCGGGCGGACACCACGGTCGAGGTCCGGCCGGCGAGCGCTTCGAGTGGCCGCGACGTGAAGGCGGCCGAGCAGGTCACGGTCGAGTACCGCGAGGGCGTCCTGCGGATCGAGGCCGCGCCGGCGAAGAACCGGATCCTGGGGAACTCCGGTTCCGTCGAGGTGACGGTCCAGCTGCCGGCCGGCTCCCGGGTGGAGGCGAAGGCGGCCGCCGCCGAGTTCCGGGGCGTCGGACGCCTGGGCGACGTCGCCTTCGAGGGTGCGGCCGGTTCGGTCAAGCTCGACGAGACCGCGGGTGCCCGCCTGACCCTCCAGGCCGGTGACATCTCGGTCGGCCGCCTGGGCGGCCCGGCGGAGATCAGCACCCAGAAGGGCGACCTCAAGATCGCCGAGGCTGTGAACGGCACCGTCGAACTGCGCACGCAGGCCGGCGACATCTCGGTCGGCGCGGCCCGCGGAGTCTCGGCCTCCCTGGACGCCGGCACCGGCTACGGCCGCATCAGCAACGCGCTCCAGAACGCCGACGGCGCCGCCGCCGGCCTGAACATCCAGGCGACCACCGCCTACGGCAACATCACCGCCCGCAGCAACTGACCCGAAGCCACCGAGGAGCACCCATCATGACCACCCCGGCCATCGCGGCGAACGGGCTGCGCAAGTCCTACGGCGACAAGACCGTCCTCGACGGAGTCGACCTGGTCGTCCCCGAAGGAACGATCTTCTCCCTGCTCGGCCCGAACGGCGCGGGCAAGACCACCGCGGTCAAGATCCTCTCCACCCTCGTTACCGCCGACGCCGGCGAGATCCGCGTCGGCGGCCACGACCTCGCCACCGACCCCCAGGCCGTGCGCGCCGCGATCGGTGTCACCGGACAGTTCTCCGCCGTCGACGGCCTGATCACCGGCGAGGAGAACATGCTCCTCATGGCCGACCTGCACCACCTCTCCAAGCGCGAGGGGCGGCGGGTCGCCGCCGAACTCCTCGGGCGCTTCGACCTGGTGGAGGCCGCGTCGAAGCCCGCCTCCACCTACTCCGGCGGCATGAAGCGCCGCCTCGACATCGCCATGACCCTGGTCGGCAACCCGCGGATCATCTTCCTCGACGAGCCCACCACCGGCCTCGACCCCCGCTCCCGCCACAACATGTGGCAGATCATCCGGGACCTCGTCTCCGACGGCGTCACCGTCTTCCTCACCACCCAGTACCTGGAGGAGGCCGACCAGCTCGCCGACCGTATCGCCGTGCTCAACGACGGCAGGATCGCCGCCCAGGGCACCGCCGAGGAGCTCAAGCGGATGATCCCCGGCGGCCACGTCCGGCTCCGCTTCTCCGACCCTTCCGCGTACCGGAGCGCCGCCTCCGCGCTGCGCGAGGTCACCCCGGACGAGGAGTCGCTCTCCCTGCAGATCCCCAGCGACGGCAGCCAGCGCGAGCTGCGCTCCATCCTCGACCGGCTGGACTCGGCCGGCATCGAGGCCGACGAGCTCACCGTCCACACCCCCGACCTCGACGACGTGTTCTTCGCCCTGACCGGCCCCAGCGTCCCCACCCAGCCGAACCAGCCCAAGGAGTCTGTCCGATGAGTTCCCTCTCCCTCGCCGTCCGCGACTCCGCCACGATGCTGCGCCGCAACCTCCTGCACGCCCGGCGCTACCCGTCCCTCACCCTGAACCTGCTGCTCACGCCGATCATGCTGCTGCTGCTCTTCGTCTACATCTTCGGCGACACCATGAGCGCGGGCATCGGCGGCGGCGACCGCTCCGCGTACATCGCCTATCTCGTGCCGGGCCTGCTGCTGATGACCGTCGGCAGCACCACGATCGGCACCGCGGTGTCCGTCTCCACCGACATGAACGAGGGCATCATCGCCCGCTTCCGCACGATGGCGATCCACCGCGGCTCGGTGCTGATCGGGCACGTCATCGGCAGCGTGCTGCAGTGCATCGCCAGCGTGGTCCTCGTGGGCGCCGTCGCCGTGGCCATCGGCTTCCGGTCCACGGACGCCACGGCCCTGGAGTGGCTGGCGGCGTTCGGACTGCTCGTGCTCTTCGCCCTGGGGCTCACCTGGATCGCGGTCGGCATGGGCCTGGTCAGCCCGAACGCGGAGGGCGCCAGCAACAACGCGCTGCCGATGATCCTGCTGCCGCTCCTGTCCAGCGCCTTCGTCCCGGTCGACTCGATGCCGGGCTGGTTCCAGCCGATCGCCGAGTACCAGCCGTTCACGCCCGCCATCGAGACCCTGCGCGGGCTGCTGCTCGGCACCGAGATCGGCCACAACGGGTGGCTCGCGGTCGCCTGGTGCCTGGGCCTCGCGGTGCTCGGCTACTTCTGGTCGGCCTCGAAGTTCAACAGCGACCCGAAGTAACCGGCATGACAGCGCGGGCCGCCTCCCGCACCCCGTACCGCCCGAGGGCGGCGTACTCCGACACCGAGTCGGGTACGCCGCCCGTTTTCGTGTCTTAACGGGTGTCCGCTGCGTGTTCCCTGATCGCCGCCTCCACCAGGGCGCGGGCCGCCCAGGTGATGGCCTCCTCCTCGGCTTCCGGGCCGAGGCCGCGGACGTCGCGCAGGGCGATCTGGGCCTCCCAGCCGACCACGATGGTCAGCGCCGAGATCAGGCGCTGGTACGCCTCCTGGCCGAGGGTGTCGCGGAGCGGTTCGCAGGCCTGCTCCAGCCATTCGATCCGGCGGGGGCCCCGGCGCGGGCCGGTCGGCTCCTCGGTGCCGCTCGCCACCGGCGGGTCGACGGTCAGCCGGATCAGCCGGCGGCCCAGGGGGAGCGACTGCGGTGAGTACTTCAACAGCGTCCTTATGAGGGCGTCCACCCGGGCTGCCGGGTCGTCGGCGATCGAGGGGTCGTTCAACGCCTCCTCGACCGGGGGCTCGTTGAGCGCGCCGGCGGTGGCGTCGATCAGCAGGTGGTCGAGGCTCGGGAAGTACGCGTAGACCGTGCGTCGCGACACGTCGGCGGCGGCCGCGATCTCGTCTATGGACGGCGTCGCTCCGCCGGCGCTCAGCCGGACCGCCGCTTCGACGATCGCCTTGCGGGTGCGGCGGCGCTGCGCTTCGCGGCCGCCGCGGCGGACTGGATCGTCACTGGTCATCGTTGCCTGTCGCTCCCGGGTCGGTGAGTGGGACGGGGCTTGACGCCCCCTCAGGCAATAAGTATATCTTCATGCAGTCACTGCACAGCAGTGCAGTGACTGCACCGATGTGAGGACCTATGGCGCAGGTCACATGGCCGTACCTGTCACAAGGGCCGGGGCGTCGGTGTCTTGAGGCCGAACCCCTTGAAGCGGAGGAGACACCATGAACGAGAACACCGAAGTGGTCGTGATCGGCGGCGGGTACGCGGGCGTCATGGCGGCCAACCGCCTCACGCAGCGCGGCGATGTGACGGTGACGCTGATCAACCCGCGCCCGTCCTTCGTGCACCGGATCCGCCTGCACCAGCTGGTGGGCGGTACGGACGGTGCGGTCCACGACTACCGGGAGGTCCTGGCCGAGGGGGTCCGGCTGGTGGTCGACACCGTGACCCGGATCGACGCGGCCGGGCGCGGCGTGGAGCTGGCCTCGGGCGCCACGGTCGGCTACGACTACCTCGTCTACGCGGTCGGCAGCGGCAGCGCCGACCCGAACGTGCCCGGGGCGGCCGAGTTCGCCTACCCGATCGGCACCTTCGAGGAGGCGCAGCGGCTGCGGCCGGTCCTGGACGCCGCACCCGCGACGGCCGCGGTGACGGTGGTCGGCGCGGGTCCGACCGGCATCGAGACGGCGGCCGAGCTGGCGGAGCAGGGCCGCAGCGTGACCCTGGTGTGCGGCGGGGTGCTCGGCCCGTACCTGCACTCCCGGGGCCGCCGCTCGGTCGCCAAGCGCCTGGCCCGGCTCGGCGTGACCGTGCTCGACGGCCCCGACACGAAGGTGACGGCCGTGACCGCGGATGCCGTCCGGATCGGCGGCGGCCGCGAGTTGCCGAGCGCCGTGACCATCTGGACCGTCGGCTTCGGCGTGCCGGACCTGGCCGTGCGCAGCGGGCTGAGCACCGACGTGCTGGGCCGCCTGCTCACGGACGAGACGCTGACCAGCGTGGACGATGTACGCATCATCGCGGCCGGGGATTCGGCGGCGCCGTCGGACCTGCCGCTGCGGATGAGCTGCCAGGCCGCGATGCCGCTGGGCGCGCGGGCCGCCGACACGATCCTCAGCCGGATCGCCGGCGAACGGCCCGAGACCCTCAACCAGTCGTTCGCGGCCCAGTGCATCAGCCTGGGCCGCGCCGACGGCATCTTCCAGTTCGCCAAGCGGACCGACGTCGCGGTGTGGTTCAACGTCGACGGCCGTCTGGGCGCCAAGCTCAAGGAGGTCGTGTGCGTGGGCGTCATCAAGCACATGGCCGACGAGGCGCACAAGCCCGGCGGGTACCGCCTGCACCGCGCCGGGGGAGCCGACACGCGCCGACAGCAGCTGCAGGCCAAGAGCGGCCAGGCGCCGGCCCCCGCCGAGCGGGCCGTATGAGCGAGCACGCCCCCGACCCGGCGACCGGCGCGTTCGTCGCCCACCGCAACCTGCTCTTCACCGTCGCCTACGAGATGCTCGGATCGGCGGCCGACGCCGAGGACGTCCTCCAGGAGACGTGGCTGCGGTGGGTCCGCGTCGACCTGGACCAGGTGGGCGACCAGCGCGCCTACCTGGTCCGGATCACGACCCGTCAGGCCCTGAACCGGCTGCGCACCATGACGCGCCGCAAGGAGGCGTACGTGGGCCAGTGGCTGCCCGAGCCGCTGCTGACGGCGCCGGACGTGGCCGAGGACGTCGAGCTCGCCGAGAGCGTGTCGATGGCGATGATGCTCGTCCTGGAGACGCTGTCGCCGACCGAGCGCGCGGTCTTCGTGCTGCGAGAGGTCTTCGACGTCGGCTACGAGGAGATCGCGGCCGCCGTCGACAAGACCCCTGCCGCTGTCCGCCAGATCGCCCACCGCGCCCGCAAACACGTCGACGCCCGCCGCCCCCGCGAGGTGGTCTCCGCGAGCGAGACGCGGCTGGCACTGGAGTCGTTCCGGCGCGCGCTCGACGGCGGAGACCTGCAGGGCCTCCTCGACGTGCTCGCGCCGGAGGTCGTCCTGATGGGCGACGGCGGCGGCATCAAGCAGGCCGCGGTACGGCCGATCCTCGGTGCCGACAAGGTGGCCCGCTTCATGGTCGGCGGGCTGCGCAAGAACGAGACCCCCCTCACCGTCGCCCTCACCGTGGTCAACGGCAGCCCGGCACTCGTCGTACACCTGGACGGGGAGCTCGACGGGGTCATGGCGGTACGCGTCCAGGACGGCCGCATCACGGGCCTCTACTACGTCCGCAACCCCGAGAAGCTGACCCGCATCGAGTCGCAGACCCCGCTCACCCTGCGATGAACACGGTGCGCCGACCGAGTCAGCGGCCGTCGCGGACCAGGTGCCGGGCCAGTACCTCCAGGGCCTCTGCCACCTCGGGCAGGCGCTGTGCCTCCGCCTCGCCGAGGACCCGGGCAAGGGCCGCCTCCACCTTGGAGGAGCCGGCGGACCGTACGGCGGCCACGCGCGCGGAGACCTCGGGGGCCTGGCGGACCAGTGTGCGGCGGCGGTCGGCGGGGTCGGCGGCCGTCTCCACGGACCCGGCCTCCTTCAGGCGGGCCACGGCGCCCGAGACCTGACTCTGCGGCAGGCCCGTGCGCTGGGCGGTCTCGCCGACGGTGGTGTCCGGGTGCGCGGCGATGTCCCCCGCCACGATGACCACGGCGCGGGTGCTGCCGGCGTACTGGCCGGAGCCGCCCGGGGGTTCGGGCAGGGCCTCTTCGCCGAGCTTCATCAGGGCGCGGCCCAGCAGGAACAGTTCGATGCCATCCACCCGGTCACGGTACATCAGAGGAGATGTATCTCCAGAGATGCATCTCTCTTGATGTATCGATTTCGATGGATTAGGCTGGTCGCAGAGCAGCGGACGAAGGGTCCGCGCCGCCGTACGAAGGAGTCACCATGCCCGGCCTGACCGTTCCCGGCGCCACGCTGCACTACGAACTCCAGGGTTCCGGCCCGCTGTTGCTGATCGCGCAGAGCGGCGAGGGCGACGCGGACCGCACCGTGGACCTGCTCCCGCACCTCACCGACGCCTACACCGTCCTCACCTACGACCGGCGCGGCCTCTCGCGCAGCCGGGCGGCGGAGCCCGGGCGGACCACGACACTCGCCGAGCACGCCGAGGACGTGCACCACCTGCTCGCCGCCGTCACCGACGAACCGGTCCTGATGCTCGGTTGCAGCCTGGGCGCGGTCATAGGACTCCACCTGGCCGCCCGGCATCCGGAGCAGGTCGCCACGCTGGTCGCCCACGAGCCGGTCGCCCCGAGGCTGCTGCCCGCGGCCGCCCGAGCCCACCACGAGGCGGAGCTCGCCGGTCTCCAGGACACCTACCGCACGGGCGGACTCGGCGCCGTCTTCTCGGAGATGGCCCGGGTGCTCGGCATAGACCTCTCCCGGAAGGACGTCGAGCCGGGACTGACCCCCCAGCCCCTCGACGACCGGCGGCGGGCCAACTTCGACTACTTCATCGCGCACGACTTCTCGGCGATCATCCAGGACACCCTCGACCCGGCCGCGCTTGCCCAGACCACGACGCGGATCATCCCGGCCCTGGGCGAGACCACACCGGCGACCGTCTTCGACCGCCAGTGCGCGCTCGCACTGGCGGACCTGCTGGACACCCGGATACGGACGTTCCCGGGCGGGCACAACGGCAACACCACTCACCCGCAGGCCTACGCGGCCGCCCTGCGGGCGGTGCCGGCCGATGCGGCCGCGGAAATCGCTTAGGGAGCCGGGGGCGGCGTGAGTACGTTGGCGCGCATGGATCTGACCCTGCTGGGCGGCGCGATCTGCCTGGCCGGCGTCGCCGTCTCCCGCAGACGGCCCGAACGCGTCGCCGCCTGACGGGGCCGACGACGCGTCAGAAACCGGGGCCCCGGCCGATGCGCGCGATCTCCTCGTCCACGGCGGCCAGTTCCTCCCGGCGCTCCATGAGCTCGAGCTGCTCGCGGTAGCCGGTCAGCGCGGCGGCGAGCAGGGGGGCCCGTTCGGGCTCCAGTCCGCACAGGCGGCGCGCGGCGGCGACGGACTCGGCCCGCAGGGCCAGGGCTATGGCGGGCTCGTGGGTGAACTCCTTGCTGTAGTCGTACAGCGCCTTCGGCAGCATGGGCAGGTATGCGAGCGGGCTCACCTGGACGAGGACGCGGTAGGCGGCGACCCGCTGCTGGACCGGCAGCCTCCCCGATCCGAGGAGGGCCACCCGGGCTCGGAGTACCGCGTCGTGATTGATGTGCGCCGTGTGATTCATGACGGTGATTCTGAAAGCCGCACAGGTACCCAAACAAGGGCATTCGCCTGTGCCCTTCGTCCTACGAAAACGCCCTCTGACCTGTCATGATGGGTACGTCTTCACTCCTGTGCCCCGCGCCGGGGGTCAGGCCGAGGCGCCGCTGTCCACCGCGGCGGTGTTCCCGAAGGCCTTCACGGCCTGGTAGTAGGTCCACGCGGTCGAATCGCACGAGGTCTTCTTCAGACCCGAGTAGGCGGAGCAGACCCGCTTGAGGTCCGAGTAGAAGGCGTCGTCGAGACGCGGCTTGTTCGCGCTGAAGGTGCCGGTCGCCTTGTAGTTGCGGTAGCCGAAGTCGTGCCGGGCACAGGCCGTCTGGAACGGGAAGCCGAACGGGTTGTCCGGAGAGGTCGTGCAGTAGTCCGTCGACCAGTCGAAGCCGTACGCCGACCAGTTGCCCTGGTTCGCGCGCGCCGACGCCCAGGCGTTGTAGCTGGCCGCACTGGTCTGCGTCCAACTGCTCAGCACCTGCGGCTTGTCGGCCGGGGCGGCCGCGGCCGGGGTGGCTATGGCGACGATCGCGGCGGCGGAAGCGGCGATGACGGTGGCGAGACGACGGCGCATCAGAGTCCTCCAACGAGAGGGGCGCCGGGATCTTCCCGGCGCCGACGTGCCTCAGAGTGGGAGGGGGAGATATCGCGGATCTCCGCCGCGCCTATACGGGACCTCTCGCGGTCAGCGCCCGAGGCCGTCCGGTGCGTGCCAGGAGGCGGCCGAGTGGAAGGCCGGCCGGCTCCACGGGGCCCGCGCCGGAGCCGGGGCCGGCTCCGCGGGCGCGGCTTTGGCCTCGCGCAGCCGGGACAGCAGGACGGCGGTGAGCGCCGCCAGCTCCGCCGGGTCCGGGGTACCCCGCAGGACGGAGATCAGCGGCTCGGTCGAGTTGACCGCCGGGTCGGGCGCGGGAGCCGGCTTGGCCGGGGGCGGGGACGTCAGTGTCTTCAAGGGAGCCTCCTAGGTGGGGGAGTTGCCGTGCTTCCGGGACGGCAGCGACGTCTGCTTGCTGCGCAGCATCGACAGCGACCGGATCAGCACGGCCCGGGTCTCGGCCGGGTCGATCACGTCGTCGACCAGGCCGCGCTCGGCGGCGTAGTACGGATGCATCAGCTGCTCGCGGTACTCCTCGATCAGCCGCTGCCGGGTCGCCTCCGGGTCGTCCGCCGCCGCGATCTCCCGGCGGAACACCACATTGGCCGCGCCCTCCGCGCCCATCACGGCGATCTCGTTGGTCGGCCAGGCGAACGACAGGTCGGCGCCGATGGAACGGGAGTCCATGACGATGTACGCGCCGCCGTACGCCTTGCGCAGGATCAGCTGGACCCGCGGGACGGTCGCGTCGCAGTACGCGTACAGCAGCTTCGCGCCGTGCCGGATGATCCCGCCGTGCTCCTGGTCGGCGCCCGGCAGGAAGCCCGGCACGTCCAGCAGCGTCACCAGCGGAATGCTGAAGGCGTCGCAGGTCCGTACGAACCGGGCCGCCTTCTCCGAGGCGTTGATGTCGAGTACGCCCGCGAGGTGCGCGGGCTGGTTGGCGACGATGCCGACCGTGTGCCCGTCGAGCCTGGCCAGCGCGCACACCACGTTCTGCGCCCACTGGGCGTGGATCTCCGTCCAGTCCCCGTCGTCCACGATCTCCGCGATGACGTCGCGGATGTCGTACGACCGGGCCGGGTCGGCGGGTACGAGGTCGGCGAGGGATTCCGTACGCCGGTTCGCGGGGTCGTTCGTCCATTCGCGGGGCGGCAGCTCCCGGTTGTTGGCCGGGAGCAGCGACAGCAGATGCCGTACCTCCAGGAGGCAGGACTCCTCGTCGTCGTGGACGAAAGCTGCCACGCCCGTCGTGCCGCCGTGCACGTCCGCCCCGCCCAGCCCGTCCTGGCTGATCTCCTCGCCCGTCACCGCCCGCACCACGTCCGGTCCGGTGATGAACATCTGGGAGATCCCGCGCACCATGAAGACGAAGTCGGTGAGCGCCGGCGAGTACGCCGCCCCGCCCGCGCACGGGCCGAGCATGACGCTGATCTGCGGAACCACCCCGGACATGCGGACGTTGCGGCGGAAGATGCCGCCGTACCCGGCCAGCGCGGTGACCCCCTCCTGGATGCGGGCGCCCGCGCCGTCGCACAGGGCCACCAGCGGGGCGCCGGCCGCCTCGGCCAGGTCCATCACCTTGTGGATCTTCTCGGCGTGGGCCTCCCCGAGCGCCCCGCCGAAGATCCGGAAGTCATGGGCGTAGGCGAACACCGTCCGCCCCTCCACGGTGCCCCAGCCGGTCACCACCCCGTCGGTGTAGGGGCGCTTGTGCTCCAGCCCGAAACCCGTCGCCCGGTGCACCCGCAGGGGCTCCACCTCGCAGAACGAGTCCTTGTCGAAGAGCAGGTCCAGCCGCTCGCGCGCGGTGAGTTTGCCGCGGGCATGTTGCCGCTCGGTCGCCGACGGGTCCGTACCGTCCGCCGCCCGCCGGTGCCGGTCCCGCAGCTCGGCGGTCCGCGTGGCAAGGTCCGGCCTCGGGGGCGGCTCGAGGACCGGTGGAGCGGCGGTCGAGGCGTCGATGACGGTCATGCGGCTGCTCCCAGAGTCCGGAGGGGGATGCACGTCATCGGCCAGTAGTAGGCCCGCGACCTCTACTTCTTCTACGCGCGGGGTCTCCCCCGGACCAAGCGGAACGAATTCCACCGGTGACAGTCTTCTGCCAGGGCAAGAGCCTGACAATCCATTCCCCTGGTGAGCTCGGGACCGGCGCGGCAAGAATCCTGTCAGCGGAACGGAAGGCGGAAACAGCCTCCGGACTTAGCTCACCGATTAACGCTTGATATCGAAGTCGAATGGCAGTTTTGGGGGAGCAGAGAAATGACGGCCAATTTGTTCAAGGCGACCTTCGTGGCGGTTGCCGCGGTGCTCGCGCTGGGTGGATCACCGGTGCTCGGTGCGGTCCTGGCGGGCGAAGCCGGCGGTGTCGGCACGCCGCCGGACCCGACGTGGGACTCCGTTGTCGCCGCACCGTTCGAGGACCCCACTTGGGACCTTCCGCCGCGGCCGGGTCAGGCCTGACGAATTTCGGTTACAGCCGGTAATAACGGAACGCCCCTCGCCGAGTGTGCGCTCGATGAAGGGAGTTCCGTTATTACCGGCCGGTTCATGTTACGCTCGCCGCGCCGTAGGGCTTTGATGATCAGGCATGGTTAATCGGCGGGCCGGGGGGACGTGTGCTTGAACCGATCGGAATGAGTGCTGAGGCCACCGAGTTGTACCGTACGTTGCTGCTGAACTCCTGCGGCACGGTAGAGGATCTGGTGGACCACTTACACTGGCCGATCGCCAAGGTGCGGGCCGCCCTGGACGAATGCGTCCGGCTCAGCCTCATCAGACCCTCCTGGGAGACCCCCGGCCGGCTGCGCGCCATCAGCCCCGACCTCGGACTCCAGGCCCTGCTCGCCCAGCACGAGGCCGATCTCCTGTCGCGGCAGCGGCAAATGGCCGAGACCCGGGTGGAAGTCGCCCGCCTCATAGAGGAATTCACCGTCTCCCGGCAGCAGCGCCGGCACAGCGAGGTCGAACGGATCGAGGGGATCGACCGGATCCGCGACCGCATCGAGGAAATCTCGATGGCCTGCCGCAAGAGCCTGCTCACCTTCGCCCCGGGCGGCGGCCAGTCCCAGGCCGCCCGCCAGTCCAGCCGCCCGCTCGGCGCGAGCCTCATCGAGCGCGGCGTGTCCATGCGCACCGTCTACCTCGACAGCATTTACAACGACCCGCCGTCGGTGGAGCACGCCCGCTGGCTCGTGGAGCAGGGCAACGAGGTCCGTACCGTCGCCTCCTTACCCACCCGGATGATCATCTTCGACGGCGAGGTGGTCATCCTGCCCATGGACCCGGAGGATTCGGGGGCCGGCGCCCTCCTCTTCCGCGGTCCCGGCATCCTCTCCAGCCTCGGCGAGCTCTTCCAGCTCGTGTGGGAGAAGGCCGTCCCCATCAGCACGGGCCCGCGCCGGCGCGCCAGCAGCGCCGACTCCGAGGAGCTCAGCAGCCAGGAGCGGGCCGTCCTGCGGCTGCTCGGCGAGGGCCTCACCGACGAGGTCGTCGCCCGCAAGCTCGGCGTGTCCGTGCGCACCGGCCGGCGCATCACCGCCGAACTCATGGGCCGCCTCGGCGCCAAGAGCCGCTTCCAGGCGGGCATGAGCGCCGCCAAACTCGGCTGGCTCGACGAGCCCGGACCCTCCTCGGACGGCGAAGGCGACAGCGGGGACCTGCGGGAGATCCTCGTATAGAGAAGCGATAGTACCGACGCTCAGGATCGCTCCAGCGAACGGATCGGGAGTCGAACGGCTCCGTCCGAACACCTTCCGAGGGAGCCGAGAATGAGCAACGTCGTGAGCGAGCTGGCCGCCGAGCGCAAGCAGGAGATCAAGGAGATCGTCTGCGACATCCTCGAGATCGACGAGGACGAGGTCACCGAGGTCAGCCTGTTCAAGGAGGACCACGACGCGGACTCGCTCCGCGCGATCGAGATCCTCGCCGCCCTCGAGCGGACCCAGCACGTCACCATCGACCAGGCCGAGCTGGCCCGCATGGTCAACCTCGTCGGCGTCTACGCCGTCGTCTCCGAGGCCCTCGCCGCCTGATCAGGCACCGCGACCACCGCGTGCAGCGGACGGCGGTGCCGGCCCCGGCGCCGCCCCGAGAGAGCCAGAGGGTGAGCCATGAGCACAGTTCAGCCAAGTCCGGGCGTCGCCCCGCGCCGGGTGGTCGTCACCGGGCTCGGCGTGGTGACCAGCATCGGGATCGGCATCGAGGCGTTCGCCGCAGGCCTGCGGGAAGGGCGCGGCGGAGTCAAGCCGATCACCGCCTTCGACACCGAGGGCTTCGCTTACGCGAACGCCTGCGAGGTCGTCGACTTCGATCCGGCGCAGTGGATCCACCGCGTCGCCCCCGAGGACCTCGGCCGGGCCAGCCAGTTCTCGGTGGCCGCCGCGCGGATGGCCGTGGCGGACGCGGGCCTGACCGTCGAGGACGTCCGGGCCCGCCGGTCCCTCGTCTCCGTCGGCACCACCGACGGCGAGTCGAGGGACCTCGACCAGCTCGTCGAGGGCAGCCTCGGCAGCGGCCCCGACGGCTACGACCCGGTGGTCGCCGCGCGCATCCCCGCGGGCCGGCTCTCCTCCGGCATCGTCCGCGAGTTCGCCCTGGAGGACGTCGAGGCCGTCTCCATACCCACCGCCTGCGCGGCCGGCAACTACGCGGTCGGCTACGGGTACGACGCCCTGCGCAGCGGGGACGTGGACATCGCCCTGGTCGGCGGCGCCGACGCGCTGTGCCGCAAGACCTTCACCGGCTTCTACCGGCTCGGCACCATCGCCCCCGAGGTCTGCCAGCCGTTCGACAAGGACCGCAAGGGCATCCTCACCGGCGAGGGCTCCGGCATCCTCGTCCTGGAGAGCCTGGAGTCGGCGCTCGCCCGCGGCGCCCGCATCTACGCCGAGGTGCTCGGCTACGGCCTGGCCTGCGACGCGCTGCACCCCGTCGCCCCGGACCGCGACAGCATCGCCCGAACCATCGCGATCGCCCACCGCAACGCGGGCGTGAGCCCCGACCAGATCGACTTCGTCTCCGCGCACGGCACGGGCACCAACGCCAACGACATCACCGAGGCCGGCGCCATCCGGCAGGTCTTCGGCGCCGAGGCGATGCCCCGCACCGTGTCCATCAAGTCGATGATCGGCCACAGCATGGGCGCGGCGAGCGCCGTCGCCCTCGCCGCCTGCTCGATCGCGCTCACCGAGGGCTTCATCCCGCCGACGATCAACCACGTCGAGACGGACCCCGAGTGCGGCGTGGACTGCGTGCCCAACCACGCGGTCGAGGCCGACCTCGACATCGTCCAGAACAACGCCCTCGCCTTCGGCGGCAACAACGCCGTCGTGATCCTCGCGAAGTACCGCCCCGAGCGCCGCGTCGGCGGCGTCCGCACCGGGGAGCTGATCGCCGTATGAGCTGGATCGTCACCGGAATGGGCGCCGTCGCCAGCATCGGCGGCTCCGTGGAGGAGATCTACGACTCCCTCGTCGCCGGCCGCAGCGGCCTCGCCCCGCTGCGCGGCTACGACCCCACCCGGTTCCGCGCCCAGGTCGCCTACGAGATAGACGACCGGCCGGCCCCCGGCGTGGACGAGCCCCTGCGCGCCACCCGCTGGCTGGAGCAGGCGGTCGCCGCCGCGGTCGCCGACGCCGGTCTCGGCGAGGACCTCGCGGGGATCCCCGTGCTGGTCGGCACCACCCTGCGCGAACTGCGCTCGGTCGAGCTGTCCTGGCGCGACGGGGCCCCCTTCGATCCCCGCGACCTGCACTTCGGCACGATGCTGCGGGAGCGCTTCAACGCCGCCGACACGCACACCGTCGCCAACGCCTGCTCCGCTTCGCTGTACGCCCTCGGGCTGGGCGCCGACCTGCTCGACCTCGGCGCCGCCGACACCGTGGTGGTGGCGGGCGTGGACACCATCTCGGAGTCCACCTACGGGCTGCTCGACCGCTGCTACCCCGAAGCGCCCGACCGGGTCCGCCCGTTCGACAAGGACCGGCGCGGCATGCTCCAGGGCGAGGGCGCGGTGGCCGTCGTCCTGCGCCGCGAGGCCGACGGGCCCGGACCCGCCGGGCGCGCCCACGTCCGGGTGCGTTCCGTCGCCGTCAACTGCGACGCCCACCACCCCTCCGCGCCGGAGGCCAAGAACATCGCCTCCGCCGTACGCGACGCCCACCGCCGGGCCGGGGTCGCCCCCGCCGACATCGACCTGCTGATGCTGCACGGCACGGGCACCCCGCTCAACGACGAGGCCGAACTGGACGCGCTGGGCTCGGTGTTCGCGGGCGTCAGCCCCTCCCCGTACATGACCGCCATCAAGTGCATGACCGGCCACACCGCCGGCGCCTCCGGGCTGCACAGCCTGGTCGCGGCCGTGGACGTCATGCGCCGCGGCGGCGTCCCGCCGATCCTCGGGCTCGACCACCCGGTCGACTCGGTGGGCGACTTCCGGATGATCCGCGGCACCGCCGCGCTGCGCCCGGACGAGCCGCTGCGGCTGGCCCAGATCAACTCGTTCGGCTTCGGCGGACTCAATGCCGTCGCCGTCGTCGAGAGCCTCGAAGGAGGTCGGCCGTGAGCGGCACCGACACCGTACGGACGGGGACGGTCGTCACCGGGCTCGGCATCGCCCTGGACGGCCCCGCCACCCCCGCCGACCTGCTCGCGCCACGGCCTGTCGGCGGGGGCTCCGATCCGGTCGCCCGGCTCAAGGGCCGCGGCCTGCGCTACAAGGACCGCGCGACCAAGCTCGGCATGGTGGCGGCCCGCGAGGCCCTCGCCGAGGCCGCGCTGATCGCCGCCGACGGTTCCCCCACGGTGCCCGGCGCCTCCGTCGGCTGCGTGGTCAGCACCAACTACGGCAACGTGGACACGGTCTGCGAGACGGTCGCCACGATCGCCCGCGACACCTACGTCGCCACCAGTCCGATGATGCTGCCCGCCACCTCCAGCAACGTCGTCGCCTCCTGGATCGCCATCACCCACGGGCTGCGCGGCGCCAACCTGACCCTGTGCAACGGACCGACCTCCGGACTGGACGCCGTCCACTGGGCCCGGCTGCTCATCGCCGCCGGCCGGGTGGAGCGGGCGCTGGTCGTGGGCGTCGAGCCGGACAACCCCGCGGTGCGCCACCTGCTCCCCGAGCAGAGCGTGTTCTTCGACGGGGCCGCCGCCCTGGTACTGGAGTCCGCGGCCTCCGCCGAGGCGCGCGGGGTGCGCCCGCTCGCCGAGATCGGCCCGTACGCGCGGCGCGCCACGCACGCCGCGGCCGTGGCCGGCGTACGGGAGCGGGACCCGAGGGAGATCGGGCTGTGGTGCGTACCGCAGCACCCCGAGGGCATCAAGGCACCCGCGCCGGCGCTCGGCAACGGTGTCGGGGGAGCCCCCGTGCACGACCTGTCGGACCTGCTCGGACCGTCCTCCGGGGCGCTGGGCGTGCTCCAGGCGGTGGCCGCCACCGCGTGGCTGTCGGGGGCCGGAGCCGGAGCGCGCGTCGTGCTCGCCACGGCCGGTACCGGGGACGCGGGCGGGGACGACGCGGCGGCCGCGCTGGTGGTCGCGCCGGTGGCAGCCAAGCGAGGAAACGTTCCTTCCGAGGCTGCCCAAGCCGCCGAGGCCGCCGAGGCCGCCGAGGTCTCCGAGGTCGCCGGGACCGCCGGGGCCGCCGGGACTGCCGAGACCGCCGAGGCCGCCGGGACCGTGCGATGACAGCGACCACCGGGGTCCGGCTGCGCCGGGCCGCCGCAGGGGACCCGGCACCCCTGCGGGTGCTCACCCTGCACGGCCTGGCCGGCACCACCGAGGTCTGGCGCCGGTTCAACGCCCTCGCCCACCCCTCCCTGGAGATCTGGGAGGCCGAACTGCCCTGGGCGGCCTCCGCCGTCGGCACGCACGGTTGGAGCCACCACCCCGACCCGGTGCCCTGGGTCCGCGAGGCCCTCGCGGAGGTGCCCGGCGGACCCGACGTCGTCATCGCCCACTCCTTCGCGGCCAACGCCACGCTGGAACTGCTCGCCGCCGCCGAGCCCGGCACCGGCCCGGACAAGGCCGTCCTGGTCGCGCCCTTCCACCGCCGGGACCCCGCCGACTTCGACTTCGAGACGGCCCAGTACTACCTCAACGGCTTCCACCGGATCCTCGACGAGGGCCTGCGGATCAGCTCCGACGGCCGGCTGCCCGAGGACCTGCGCGAGCTGATGGCCCTGCGCATGCGCGAGCGCATCGGCCCGTACGGCTGGATGCGGTTCTTCGACTCCTACCTGCGCAGCCCCTTCGTGGACACCTCGGCCCTCGCCCGGCCCGTCCTCGTGATCGCCGGGGAGCACGACTTCGCGGCGCCGCCCGGCGACGCCCGCGGCCTCGCCGGGGCCCTGCCCGACGCCGAGGTCCACGTCTTCGGGGACAGCGGCCACTTCCCGATGGCCGAGCAGCCCGAGCTCTTCGCCGCCGCCGTCAACGCCTTCATCACCGGCGAGCCGGCCCCCGGACGCCATCCCGCCCTCGCCCTTGCCCAGACCCCATCCCGCCCGCACCGGAGCTGACGTGACCGAGACCCTGACCCTGTCGACCCCGTCCACCCTGGAGATCCGCCCCCGCTACGAGGGCTCCAACATCTGCACCTGGATCGGCTTCAAGCACGTCAACTACCTGGTCGAGGAAGCCGTACTCAACCACCTGCGGCAGTCCGGCCTGCTGCCCGGCACCGTCTACGAGACGTACGGGCTGTGCACCGACATCGTCGACATCGACACCCGCATCCTGCACGCCTTCCACATCGACGACGTCGCCGTCGCCGAGGTCAAGCCGCACCGCAAGGCCAAGGACGGCGAGATCCTCCTCGCGGTCACCCTGCACGTGCAGCGCGAGACCCTCCTGAAGGCCGTCACCTCCACCGTCCGCGTCCAGCTGCGCTTCGACCCGCGCGGCGGCGGCGAGCAGCCCGCCACCGCGGCCCTCGCCCCGTACGCCGTCGACAAGCTGCACGCCGCCCCGGCCTGGAAGACCGAGGTCCCCGAGGTCAACCTCGACGCCGACGACCTCACCAAGGAGCTCACGGCCGGCCGCAACGCCTTCGCCTGGAAGTTCCGCATCCCGTACTGGTACTGCCACTTCACCGAGCGCATCCAGATGTCCGGCTACCTGCGCCTGATGGAGGAGGCCAAGGACCAGCTCGTCGCCTCCCGCGGCGTCTCCATCAAGACCCTGCTGGACGAGCAGAACTGGATCCCCGTCGTCCCGCACTCGCGGATCACCGTCCTGGACGAGGCGCGGATGGAGGAGGACCTGTACGTCGTCATCACCGTCGAGAACGTCTTCAAGGGCTTCACCTACGACTCCCGCATGGACACCTACGTGGTCCGCGACGGCGAGCTGCTGCACACGGCCACCGGCCAGATCACCCACGGCTACGCGGTCATCGAGAACCGCGCCGACTGGAGCCTGGTCCCCTTCGACGACCGCATGAACGCGGCGCTGGAGGGCAAGCAGGCATGACCGAGGAGGTCGTGGTCACCGGGCTCGGCGCCGTCACCTGCCACGGCGGGGGTACGGCTGCCCTGTGGCGGGCCATGACGGCGGCCGGGACCCGCCTGCCGGACCGGCCGGCGGACCCGCTCGCCGAGATGGACCTGCCGCTGATGAACCTGGTCCCCGACCCCGACCTCACGGCGGCCCGGGCCACCCGGTTCGCCGTCAGGGCGGCCCGTGAAGCGCTCTCCGAGGCACGGCTCGCGGTGTCCCCCCACACCCGCACCGCCGTCGTCGTCGGCAGCTGCATGGGCGAGCCCGGCACGAACGAGCGGGGCCGGGGCGACGGCGGCTGGACCCCGCCGTTCCGGCTGGCCGCCGCCCTCGCCGAGGAGCTGGGCGTCATCGGCGCCGCGCACGACGTGGCCACCGCCTGCTCGGCCGGCGGCTACGCGCTCGGCATGGCCGTGGACATGGTGCGCGCCGGCGAGGCCGACGTGGTGCTGGCCGGCGGCTCCGACGCGTACTCCCGGGTCGCGCTCGGCTGCTTCAACCGGCTCGGCGCCGTCGACCCGGTGCGCTGCCGCCCGTTCGAGAAGGCGCGGGCGGGCACGGTCTTCGCCGAGGGCGCGGGGATGCTCGTCGTCGAGTCCCTCTCCCACGCCCGCAAGCGCGCCGTCGGACGCAGGACCCCCCGGCCGCTGCGGCTGTCCGGCGTCGGCTGGAGCTGCGACGCGGGCCACCCCACCGCGCCGCACGCCGACGGGGAGCAGATCGTCCGCGCGATGCGCGAGGCGGTCGGCGGGGAGGCCGGCGCGCACGGCATCGGCTGCGTCATCCCGCACGGCACCGGAACCCGCCTCAACGACGAGGTGGAGAGCCGCGCCCTGCACCACCTGCTGGGCCGCCGCGTCCGCGAGGTGCCGCTCTACAGCCTGAAGGCGCTCCTCGGCCACACCGGTGGGGCCTCCGCCGCCCTGGGCGCCGTCGCCGGCGCCCTGGTGCTCCGCCACGGCCGGGTCCCCCGCAACATCCGCCTGGAGCGGCAGGACCCGGAGTGCGCGGTGTGGCTGCCGCAGGACCAGCCGGTGCGGCTGCCCGAGGACCGCCGCCGGGTGCTCGTCAACGCGTACGGCTTCGGCGGCAGCAACTCCTCGCTCGTACTCGAGGACCTCGAACGGGCGACGCGCAAGGAAGGAGCGGCGGCATGACGTCCGACACCACCGACGTGACACCCGCCCTCGCCGTCACCGGCGCCTCGGTGGTCCTGCCGCCGTCCCCCGACGGCGCGGACGGCCCCGGCGACGGCCCGCCCGAGGACTGGTTCGACTACCGCAGCCGCCTCGGGCCGCGCGGCTACAAGTACCTGCCCGCCGCCGCCCAGTACCTGCTGGCGGCCGCCCGCGAGGCGGCCGCCGGCGGAAGCGGCCTCGACGCGGTCCCCGAGGACCGGCGGGGCTCCGTACTCGCCCTCAACGGGGCGCTCGCCGGGCTCTTCGACCGGATGGACCGCCAGGTGGCCCTGGAGGGCGGCGCGGCCGGCCTCTCCCCGGCCACCGCCCCCTACTTCGCGGTGAGCGTGCTCGGTGCCCGGCTCGCCGCCGAGCACGGACTCAAGGGCTTCGCGCTGACCCTGGCCTCACCGGGCACCGCCGCCCTGGAGGCCGTCGAGGCGGGCGCCCGCGCGCTGTACGCGGGCCGCTGCGACTCCCTGTTCATCGGCGCGGCCGAGCACCGGCTGCCCAAGGCCGCGGGCGAGCCAGGGGAGCAGGGCGCCGTCGCCCTCGTCCTGGAGCGGCAGGCCGCCGCCGAGGCGCGCGGGGCCCGGGTGCTCGGCACCTGCCGTGCCGGATCCCTCTTCGTCCCGCCGCGCACCCTGGAGACGGAGGCGGGCCGGGCCCGGCTGACCGCCCTGGTCGGCTCCACCCTGGACCGGCTGCTCCACGGCTGGGCCCCCGAGGCGCCCGAAGTGCACTACGTACTCGACGACTCGGCGGTCGCCGCCCAGGTCCGGGCCGCCGTGGACGCCGCGATGCGCCGGCCGGCGGCCGGGGCCGCGGCGCTCGGCGCGGGCACCCTGACCGCCGCCGTCCGCCTCGCCGACCTGCTGACCGGACCGCCCGGCGACCGCCTCCTGGTCACCGCCGGCGCCCGCGGCCACGTGGCGCTCGCACTGCTGCGCGCCCGCCCGCACCCGCCGCACGGCGCGCAGGCCGCCCCGAACCCGCCCCATCCACGGGAGAAGAACTGATGCTGAAGTCACTAGAAGGCAGCTGGTGCGTGGTCCTCGGCGCCTCCAGCGGCATCGGCCGGGCCGTCGCCCTGGGCCTCGCGAGCGAGGGCGTCAACGTCTTCGGCGTCCACTTCGACACCGCCGCCCGCCAGGCCGAGGTGGACCGGCTGGCCCGGGACATCGCCGCGCAGGGCGTCGAGGTGCGCTTCCACAACGCCAACGCGGCCAACCGCACCGCCCGCGCGGGACTCGTCGCCGCCGTCCGGGAGCTGACCGCCGACACCGGCGGCGTGCGGATCCTCGTCCACTCCCTCGCCTTCGGCACCCTGGTGCCCTTCCTGCCGCGCGAGGGCTGGGACAAGCCCATCAGCCACCGCCAGCTGGAGATGACCCTCGACGTCATGGCGCACAGCCTCGTCTACTGGACCCAGGACCTGGCCGCCGCCGGACTGCTGCGCGCCGGCTCCAAGGTCTACGCGATGACCAGCGCCGGCACCTCGCAGGCCCTGCCCAGCTACGGCGCCGTCTCCGCCGCGAAGGTCGCGCTGGAGGCCCACGTACGCCAGCTCGCCTGCGAACTCGCCCCCCAGGGCGTCGCGGTGAACGCCATCCGGGCCGGGGTCACCGTCACCCCCGCCCTGGAGCGCATCCCCGAACACGCCGTGTACGTGGCCCGGGCGGCGCAGAACAACCCGCACGGCCGGCTGACCCGCCCCGATGACGTGGCCGACGCGGTCGCGCTGCTCTCCCGTACCGAGTCCTCCTGGATCAGCGGCAACACCATCGGCGTGGACGGTGCCGAACTCCACGCCGCCGCCGGGGCCTGGGGCTCCGCCACCCCCGTGAGGAGCGAGTCATGACTTCCCCCACCGCCACCCTGGTCATCTCGGGCTGGTCGGCCGCGTCCCCGTACGGCCTCGGCGCCGAGCCGTTCGCCGCGGGCCTGGCCGCCGCCGAGCCCGCCACCACCGAGCTGACCGCCGACGACCCGGCGTCCGGCCCGTACGACCGCGCGGGCACCGTCCCCGGCTTCGACATCCGCCAGGCCCTCGGCCGCAAGGGCACCCGCTCCATGGACCGGGCCACCGCCCTCGCCGTCACCACCGCCGGCATGCTGCTCGACTCGGCGGGCGCGGGCCTGGCCCAGGACCGCCCCGACGACATCGGCATGGTGCTCGGCACCGGCCACGGCAGCATCCAGTCGATCATGGAGTTCACCCGGTCCTCGCTCACCGCCGAGAAGCCCTTCCACGTGGACCCCGCGCTCTTCCCCAACACGGTGATGAACCGCGCCGCCGGCCAGAGCGCCATCTGGCACAAGCTGCGCGGCCCCAACACCACCGTCTCCGGCGGCGCGCTCACCGGGCTCCTCGCCCTCAACTACGCCTCCCGGCTGCTGCGCCAGGGCCACTGCGAGGCCGTACTGGCCGGGGCCGTCGAGGAGTTCTCCGCCGAACGGGCCTGGCTGGAGTACCACAGCCGGGGGCCGCACCGCCCGGCCGGCCCGCTCGGCGAGGGCTGCGCCCTCTTCCTCGTCGAATCCCTCGCCCGCGCCGGCCGCTACGGCCGCCCGGTCCTGGCCACCCTGCGCTCCGCCCGCTTCACCGCCTTCAGCGAGCCCGACCGCGTGGGCCAGGCCCTCACCCGGGCCGTCGCCGAGGCGCTCAAGGAGGCCGACGTACGGCCCGAGGACATTGCCGTGCTCGTGCCCTCCGACTGCGGGGGCGTCCTCGGCGGCCGCGAGGAGGCCGCCCTCGGCGAGATCTTCGACCGCACCGGCGCCCGCGCCGTGCGCCTGCGCCGCCTCATCGGCGACGCCTCCGCCGCCTCCGCCGCCTTCCAGCTGGCCGCGGCCGTCACCGCGGCGCGCCCGGGCGAACTCGCACTCGTCACCTCCGTCGACCCCGACGGCCAGACCGGAGCCACCGTCCTCCAGGCGGGGGAGCGCAGTTGACCTGGGCCCTGGCGTCCACCCGGCTCGCCCGGCCGGGCCGGGCCACCTCCGCGGCCGCCCTCACGGCCGCGCGGCGCCGCTCCTACCAGGTGCGCCGACTGCTCTTCCACGTCACAGCCACCCCCCATCGTGTCCACACCCCGGCCGCGGCGGACGGTCCGCACAGTGCGCCCCGTGCCCACGGCCACCGCAACCACGAATGGATGTCCGCCATGTCCCAGACCAGTTCCCTCGCCGCCCCGGCCCTCGACAAGGAGGAGCTGCGCCGGCTCGTCGCCGACGTCCTCGACCTGGACGCGGCCGAGGTCACCGACGACGCGCACTTCGTCGACGACCTGGAGGTCGACTCCCTGATGGCGCTCGAGATCACCGTGAGCCTGGAGCGCGAGTACAGCGTGAAGATGTCCGAGGCCGAGATCACCGGCATCACCTCGCTGCAGGGCACCTTCGAGCTGCTGAACGCGAAGCTCGCCGAGGCGGCCGCCGCATGAGCCCGGCGACGGCCCTCGGGGACGTCCTGGAACTCGTCTCCGCCGACGAGAACGGCGCCGTGACGGCCTTCACCGCCGACCCGGCCGATCCCGTACTCGCGGGCCACTACCCGGGGTTCCCCGTGCAGCCCGGCGTCTACCTGCTCGAAGCCGCCGACCGCACCGCCCGGCTGTGGGCCCACGGCGCCCCGCTGGACCTGGTCGCCATGGACCGCTGCCGCTTCCACCGGCCGGTCTTCCCCGGCGACCGGGTCACCACCACCGTCACCGTCGGCCCCGTCAAGGGCGCCGCCTCCGCCGAGGAGCTCGACGTACGGGCCAAGGCCGTCTCCGGCACCGGCCCCGTCGCCGACCTCCGGCTCCGCTATCGCCGCGCCGAAAGCGAGGGACCGAAGTGATTCCGCACGACCCCGGCCTCCACCGGATCAAGAACACGATGCCGCACCGCGCGCCGATCCTGCTGATCGACCGCGTGGCCGAGATCGTTCCCGGCGAGCGCATCACCACGTACAAGGCGGTCTCCGCCAACGAGCCCTGCTACGGACGCCTGGGACAGGACGCCCAGCCCGAGGAGTACGCCTACCCGACCGCCTTCGTCGTCGAGTCCTGGGCGCAGTCCGCGGTCCTGCTGTCCGTCTGGGACGCCCCCAACCCCGACGTGCTCGCGGGCAAGGTGGAGCTGGCCGGCTCCATCAACGGAGCCGAGTTCTCCGGCCGGGCCTACCCGGGCCAGCTCATCGAGCACGAGGTGCGCCTGGTCAAACAGGCCGGCGACACCGCGATCCTGGCGGGCGAGTCCTTCGTGGACGGCCGGCAGATCCTGTCCGTCGCCAGCTTCGTCGTCGCCCTGCGCGACGTCACCGAACTGCGCCCGCAGCCCGAAGGGGTCCCGGCATGAGCGACAGCCCGAATCCGAACGAGGGCAGGGTCGCGGTGGTCACCGGCGGATCCCGCGGCATCGGCCGCGCCGTCGTCACCCGCCTCGCCCGCGACGGCTACGACATCGCCTTCTGCTACCGCTCGGACGACGAGGCCGCCGCCCTGGCCGAGAAGGACGTACGGGAGCTGGGCCGCCGGGTCCTGTCGCGCCGCGTGGACGTCGCCGAGCGCAGCCAGGTCCAGGCGTTCGTCGACGCCGCCGAGGACGAGCTGGGACCGGTGTGGGCCGCCGTCACCTCCGCCGGCATCACCCGGGACAAGCCCCTGGTGCTGATGCCCGACGAGGAGTGGGACGCGGTCATCCGCACCAACCTCGACGGCACCTACAACCTGGCCCGCTCCGTCGTCTTCCCGATGATCAAGCGGGGCGGCGGCTCGGTCGTCACCCTCTCCTCGGTGGCCGGGGTCGCCGGCAACGCGGGGCAGACCAACTACGCGGCGTCCAAGGCCGGGATCATCGGCTTCACCCGGTCCCTCGCCAAGGAGGCGGGCCGCTACGGCATCCGCGCCAACGCGGTCGCCCCCGGCTTCATCGACACCGACATGACCTCCGTCCTGCCGGAGAAGACCGGCAAGGAGATGAAGAAGCGCATCGCGCTGGGCCGTTTCGGTGCCCCCGAGGACGTCGCCGCGACCGTCTCCTTCCTCGTCTCCGAACAGGCCGGCTACGTCACCGGCCAGGTCTTCCAGGTGGACGGCGGGATCTCGCTGTGAGCAGGCGCCCCCGGCGCCGGCCGCGGTTCTACTTCTCGCTGCGCAGCCCCTACTCGTGGCTCGCCTACCGGGAACTCCAAGACCGCCACCGGGAGGTCGCCGACCGGCTCGAATGGGTGCCGTTCTTCGAGCCCGACGAGCTGAGCCTGAAGATGCTCCAGGCGGCGGGCGGGGAGTTCCCGTACACCCCGATGTCCAAGGCCAAGCACCGCTACATCCTGCAGGACGTGCGCCGGCTCGCCGACGAGCGCGGCCTCGTCTTCCGCTGGCCCGTCGACCGCGAGCCCGTATGGGAGGTGCCGCACCTCGGCTACCTCGCCGCCGAACGGCACGGCAAGGGGGCCGAGTTCATCGCGCTCGCCGCCCGAGCCCGCTGGCAGGGCGGCCTGGACATCTGCGACCCCGAGGTGATCGGCGCCTTCGGCGCGAAGCTCGGCCTCGACCGCGACGAGCTGGCCGGGGCCTCGGACGACCCGGAGCTGCGCGAGGCGGGGGTGCGCGCCCTGCTGGAGGTGCACCGCGGCGGGGTGTTCGGAGTGCCCTTCTTCACCGACCACTACGACAAGTACTGGGGACTGGACCGGCTCCCGGCCTTCGTCGCCGCGCTCGCGGCGCACGAGGACCCGGCCCCGGCCCCCGCCCGCGAGACCGCCCCGGCCCTTCCCCGGGACCAGGGGCACCCGCATGGCCGCTCCGTCGACGACGGCCATGCGGGAGGCTGCGGCTGACGCGCACACGTCCGCCCGGCCCACCGAGGGGGGGGGCCCCCCCCCCCCCCCCCCCCGGGGGGGGGGGCCGCCCCCCCGCCCCCCCCCCCCCCCCCCCCCCCGAGGGGGGCGGGCCCGGCCCCCCCCCCCCCGGCCCCCCCCGGCCCCTCCGCCGTGCCCGGAACCGCCCCCGCACGTATAGGCGCGGCATAGCGCCTCTCCGCAGGGTTGTGCTCATCCAGCCGTATCCAGTGGGGAGTTCGGAGTGTCGGGCTTCGTGAGTTTCGTCCAAGAGCTGCGCGGGAACGCCGCGGCCGCGCCCGCCAAGAGCGCCGTCCGCTACTGCGCCGGTACGACGGAGGAGGAGCTCGACTACGCCGCCCTGGACCGGGCCGCCAGCGCCACCGCCGACTGGCTGGGCACCCGGGCCGCCCCCGGCGAGCGGGTGCTGCTGTCCTTCCTCCCCGGTACCGGCTTCCTGCGCGCCTTCCTCGGCTGCCTGTACGCCGGCGTGGTGCCTGTCCCGGTGCCCGCCCCCGGCGGCTACGCCCACCAGGTCGCCCGTACCACCGGGATCGCCCGGGACTGCGCCGCCGTCCTCGTACTGACCGACGCGCAGACCCTGCCCGCCGTGCGGGAGTGGCTCGCCGACGGCGCGCTCGCCCCGCTGACGGCGGCGTCCGTGGAGGAGGCGGAGCGGGCCGGCGACCCGGAGGCCTGGCGCCCCGTCCCGGTCGACGGGAACGACACGGCCTTCCTCCAGTACACCTCCGGCTCCACCAGCGAGCCGAAGGGCGTCACCGTCCCGCACGGGGCGCTGGTGCACAACATCGGCCTGATGCGCCGCAGTCACGGCTGGACCGCGGACATGACCTGGTGCAGCTGGCTCCCGGCCTACCACGACATGGGCCTCATCGCGATGATGCTCACCCCGCTGTACCTCGGCGGGACGGCGGTCCTCATGCCCGCCTCCGACTTCCTCAAGCGCCCCGTCAGCTGGCTCCGGCTCATCGACCGGCACCGCGCCGAGATCTCCTGCGCGCCGAACTTCGCCTACGACCTGTGCGCGCGCCGCCTGACGCCGGAGCAGACGCGGGGCCTGGACCTGTCCCGCTGGCGCTACGCCTGCAACGGCGCCGAGCCGATCCACGCCGCCACGCTGGACCTCTTCGCGGAGCGCTTCGCCCCGCACGGCTTCCGCCCCGAGGCCCTGCTCCCCGGCTACGGCCTCGCCGAATCCACCCTGTACGTCTCGGGCACCCCGGCCGACGAGGCGCCGCGCGTGCTGCGCGCCTCCGCCGAGTCCGGGGCCCTCGTCGAAGGGGGCGGGCAGGCGCTGGTGAGCAGTGGTGTCGTACGCGACCTGGACGTCCGCGTCGTCGACCCGCGGACCCGCGCCGAACGGGCCCCCGGAGAGGTGGGCGAGATATGGATCCGGGGCGCGAGCGTGGCCTCGGGCTACTGGAACCGCCCCGTGGAGACAGCCCTCACCTTCGGGGCGGCCACGGCGGAGGGCGAGGCGGGATTCCTGCGGACCGGGGACCTGGGCGCGCTCCTCGACGGCCACCTGTACGTCACCGGCCGGATCAAGGAAATGATCATCGTGCACGGGAAGAACCTCTACCCGCACGACATCGAACGCGAGGTCCGCGAGCTGGACCCGGCCTTCGCGGACTTCCCCAGCGCGGTCTTCTCCGTCCGCGCCGGCCCCCACGAGGAGATCGTGGTGATCCAGGAGACCCGGACCCGCGGCCTGTCCGAGGACGACCTCTCGGCCCTCGCCCGCCGCAGCCGCAGCGCCCTCAGCCGCCGCCTGGGCCTGCGCGTCGGCGGCTTCGCCCTGGTCAAGGTGAGCCGCATCCGCCGCACCACCAGCGGCAAGATCCAACGCGCCGCCATGCGCGACCTGTTCCTCCGCGGCGCCCTCCACCCGACCCACGCGGACCTCGCCCCGGAACTCACGACCCTGCTCCAACCCGCGGCCCCGCCCGGTCCCGCGTCCGCGCCCGCGGCCCCGCCCGGTCCCGCGTCCGCGCCCGCGGCCCCGCCCGGTCCCGCGTCCGCGCCCGCGGCCCCGCCCGGTCCCGCGTCCGCGCCCGGGTCTGTGCCCGGTCCCGCGTCCGCGCCCGGGTCTGTGCCCGGTCCCGCGTCCGCGCCCGGGTCTGTGCCCGGTCCCGCGTCCGCGCCCGGGTCTGTGCCCGGTCCCGCGTCCGCGCCCGGGTCTGCGCCTGCACCCGCGTCCGCGCCCGGGTCTGCGCCTGCACCCGCGTCCGCGCCCGGGTCTGCGCCTGCGCCCAGTCCTGCGCCTGCGCCCAGTCCTGCGCCTGCGCCCAGTCCTGCGCCTGCGCCCAGTCCTGCGCTCGCGCCCGGGTCTGCGTCCGTGCCCGCGCCTGCGTCCGCGCTTGCTTCGCCGCCCACGGCCGTGCCCTCGCCCCCGCCCCCGCCCGGTCCTGCACCCGAGGCCGCGCCCGCGCCCGCGGCGGGTGGTGCCCGATGACCGCGGCGACCCCGGCGCCGATCGCGGGCGCCCTCACCCCCGAGCCGCCCGCCGACCCGGGCCGGCCCTGGGACCCGTACCGGCTCAGCGTCCGGCTGGAGCGGGCCCTCGGCGATCCCCGCGACCCCGCCGGACCGCTCTCCGCCGCCCGCGGCGCCGCGCTCGACCGCGCCGAGGCCTTCCCCGCCGACGCCTGCCGGCACCTCGACGCACTCGGCCTGCCCCGCTGGTTCGTGCCCGCCGAGCACGGCGGCGCCCTCACCGCCGCCGACGAGCTCCTCCAGATCATCCGGATCCTGGGCCGCCGCGACTTCACCGTGGCCCTCGCCCACACCAAGACCTACCTCGGCGCCGTCTCCGTCTGGGTCGCCGGCACCCCCGAACAGGCCGCCGCCCTCGGCGCCCGCGTCGCCGCCGGCGACATCGTCTCCCTCGCCGTGACCGAACAGGCCCACGGCAGCGACCTGCTGGCCGGAGAACTCGCCGCCGAACCCACGCCCGACGGCGGCTACCGCCTCACCGGCGAGAAGTGGCTCATCAACAACGCCACCCGCGCCCACGCGCTCACCGTCCTCGCCCGCACCGCCGCGTCCGGCGGCACCCGCGGGTTCACCACCCTCCTCGTCGACAAGGCGGCCCTGGCGGACGGCACCTGGCACCCGCTGCCCCCCGTCCCCACCCAGGGCGTACGCGGCGCCGACATCAGCGGCATCGCCTTCCGCGGCGCCACCGTCCCCGCCGGCGCCCGCGTCGGGGCCGAGGGCGAGGGCCTCGAAGTCGTCCTCAAGGGCTTCCAGATCACCCGCACCCTGTGCTCCGCCATGTCCCTCGGCATGACCGACCACGCCCTGCGCCTCGCGCTCGACTTCGCCACCGCCCACCGGCTGTACGGCCGCCCCCTCGCCGGCGTCCCGCACGCCGCCCGCACCCTCGCCGAGGCGTACGCCGACCTCCTCGCCGCCGAAGCGGCCGCCCTGGTCGCCACCCGCGGCATCCACACCCTGACCGGCGAGCAGAGCGTCGTATCGGCCGCCGTCAAGTACTTCGTCCCCACCTCCGCCGACCGCACCATCGCCGACCTGCGCGGACTCCTCGGCGCCCGCGCCATGCTGGTCGACGCGCACGCGGACGGCGCCTTCCAGAAGCTGGAGCGCGACCACCGCATCGTCGGCATCTTCGACGGCAGTACGGTCGTCAACCTCAACTCCCTGATCAACCAGTTCCCGGTGCTGGCCCGCGCCTACCGCAAGGGCCTCGCCGACACCGCGGGCCTCACCGCCTCGGCCCGTCTCGACGCCCCGGTCCCCGCCCTGGACCCGGCCCGCCTCGCGCTCTACTCCCGCTCCGGCTCCAGCGTCGTCCAGGCCCTCCCGGCCGCCGCAGCCGAGCTGACCGGCCTCGCCGACGCCGGCCTGGTACCGCGCGGCGCGGCCGCTCTCGGCGCCCGGCTGCACGCCCTCGCCGACGCCCTCCACGAGGAGATGGCCGCCCAGCGGCCCTCGGCACGGGACGTCCCGGTCGGCGCCTTCGACCTCGCGGGCCGCTACGCCGTCCTCTACGCGGCCGCCGCGAGCCTGCACCTGTACCTCCGCAACCGCGACCTGCCGTTCGCGAACGGCCCGCTGTGGACGGACGCCGCCTGGCTGGAGGCCGTACTCACCCGCCTGCTGCGCAAGCTCGACCCGGCCCCCGACCTCGACGACGCCGACGGCCCCGCCCTCGACCGGCTGCTCCCCGCCCTGCACGCCCAGCACACCGAGCACCTGCTCTTCTCGCTGCTGCCCTGCCCGCTGGCCGAGGGCTCCACGCCCGAGAAGGAGGAGACCCCATGACCGCCTACGCCGAAGCCCCGTCACCGGCCACCCGGCCCCGCCCCCCGGCCTGCGCCGGCCTTCCGGCGCCGCACGCACCCGTGCCCGCGGCCCCGGCCGTGGCCCCTGCGGTCCGGGCCGACGTGCAGGCCCCTGCCGAGGCGCCGGCCCCGGCCCCGGCCCGGTTCCGGGAGCTCGCCCTCCTGCTCGGGGACGCCGACGACCCCGCCAACCCGCTCGGCGCCGCCGCCGTCCTGGCCGCGGACGAACGCGGCGAACTGCTCGCCGCGGGCGAGGAGGCCCTGGCCGCGTTCGGCCTGAACGCCGAGTTCGTGCCGCGGGCCCTCGGCGGCCGGTTCACCCGCGCCGACGAGTTCGCCCGCCTCATGCGGACCGTCTTCCGCCGCGACTGTGCCCTCGGCATCGGCTACGGCGTCACCAGCTTCATCGCCGGACTGCCCATCTGGGCCTCCGGCAGCCCCGAACAGCAGCGCCGCGCCGCCGACCTGCTGCTGTCCGGCGGCCGGATCGTCGCCGCCTACACCGAACTCGCCCACGGCAGCGACTTCTCCCGCATCGCGCTGACCGCCACCCCGGACCCGGCCCGCCCCGGCGGCTACCGCCTGACCGGCGGCAAGCAGCTGGTCAACAACGTCTCCCGGGCCGAGGCCGCCGTCGTCTTCGCCCGCACCAACGACCGCCCCGGCAGCCGCAGCCACTCCCACCTCCTCGTCGGCCTCGACGACACCCCCCGCATCGACCGCTCCGGCCGCTACCCCACCTCCGGCGTCCGGGGCTGTCTCCTCGGCGGGATCTCCTTCGACGACCACCCGGTCCCCGCCGACGCCCTGCTCGGCGAGGAGGGCGCCGCGATGGAAACCGTCCTGCGCGCCTTCCAGGTCACCCGCAGCGTCCTGCCGTCGATGGTCGTCGGCGTCGGCGACACCCAGCTGCGCACCGTCCTCGGCTTCGCCCGCGAGCGCCGCCTGTACGGGCGCCCCGTCGCCGAACTCCCGCACGCCCGGGCCACCCTCACCGACGCCTTCCTCGACCTCCAGGTCTGCGACGCCCTCGCCACCACCGTGGCCCGCTCCCTGCACCTGATGCCGGAGCAGACCAGCGTCCACTCGGCGGCCGTGAAGTACCTCGTCCCGCGCCTCCTCCAGGACTCCAGCTACCGGCTGTCGGTGCTGCTCGGCGCCCGCAGCTACGTCCGCGAAGGCCCGTACGCCCTCTTCCAGAAGATGGCCCGGGACCTCCCCGTCGTCGCCCTCGCCCACGCGGGCAGCGCCGTCTGCCAGGCCACGATCCTGCCCCAGCTGCCGCGCCTCGCCGCCCGCTCCTGGGGCGCCGGCGAGCTGCCCCCGGCGGCCCTCTTCGACGCCGCGGCCGACCTGCCCGCACTGGACTTCGACCGGCTGGAGCTGAACTCCCGCGGCCGCGACACCCTGGCCGCCGTGCTGCCCGCCGCGGCCCGCGAGCTGGCGGCCGCCGGCGACCGGCCCGAACTGGCCCGCCTCGCCGGGCTCCTGGCGGACGCCCTCGCCGACCTCGCCGCCCGCGTCCAGGCCCTCGCCCCACGGGACCGCACGGTCCTCGCCGGCCGCCAGGGCTTCGTCCTCGCCGACCGCTACGCCCACCTCCTCGCGGCCGCCGCCTGCCTGGGCCTCCACCGGGGCCCCGACCCCGCCTGGGCCATCGGCACCCTGCACCGCCTCGCGGTCCGCCTGGGCCTGAACCCCGGACCGCTGCCCCCCGAGACGGCCGCCCGCCTGCACACGGAGCTCGCCGCCCGCTTCGAGTCCGGCGCCTCCTTCGACCTGTCCCCGAACACCGAACTCATCCAAGGGAGTTGAGATACGACATGGCGAACAGCACCGAGGTGCCCACCAAGGAGATCCGGGCCTGGCTGATCGAACGGGTGGCCTACTACCTGGAGCGCCCCGCCGCCGAGATCGACGAGGGCGCCGAACTGGTCGAGATGGGCCTCGACTCCGTCTACGCCTTCACCCTCTGCGGCGACGTGGAGGACCGCTTCGGCCTGGCCGTCGAACCCACCATGGCCTGGGACCACCCCACCGTGGACGCCATCACGGCCTACCTCGCCACAGACGTGTATGGCGGTGTATCGGCCGACCGCGGCCGTGGGGAGCCTCCCCAGGCATCTCCCTTTTGACGGCGGTCAGTGCGGGATGCCGTCGATGAGCTCGCGGGCGCCCTGCCGGAGAAGCGCGACGGCTACGGACGTACCAAGAGTGGCGGGGTCCAGCGGTCCGGCCCACTCGCGTGCGCGAAGGACGCGCTTTCCGTCGGGCGTGAACACCTTCGCGTACATGCTGAGCTCGCCGTCCTCCTCGGTGGCGGCGTATCCGGCGATCGGCGAGTTGCAATGGCCTTGGAGGACGTGGAGGAACATGCGCTCGGCGGTGGCCTCGCGGTGGGTGGCCGGGTCACCGAGTGCGCTCACGGTCTCGATCAGGGCAGCGTCGCCCTCGCGGCACTGAAGCGCCAGGATGCCCGCGCCGATGGGCGGGCACATCCTCTCGGTGGGGAGGATTTCGGTGATCGCGTCCGTGCGGCCGATCCTCTCCAGCCCGGAGACGGCCAGCAACAAGGCGTCCGCCTCGCCTGCGGCGAGCTTGTCGAGTCGGCGATTTGCGTTGCCTCTGATGGGGACGCAATCCAGGTGCGGGTGAGAGGCGGCGAGCTGGGCGATACGCCGCACCGACGAGGTGCCGATGCGTGTCCCGGCCGGAACGTCGTCCAGGGTGAGTCCGCCGGGGTGTACGAAGGCATCCCGAATGTCGTCGCGTTTGAGGAACGCGGCGAAGGCGGTTCCGGTCGGTAGCGGCCGGTCCGCAGGGACATCCTTCACGCAGTGCACGGCCAGGTCTGCGGTTCCGTCCAGTAGGGCGGCGTCGACTTCCTTGGTGAAGGCCCCCTTTCCCTCGACGGCGGCCAGGTCGCCCATCCACCGGTCCCCGGTCGTCTTCACGGGGATGACTTCGGTGGTGATGTGCGGGTAGAGCGCGGCGAGCTCGCGGCGGACGCGCTCTACCTGGGCGAGTGCCATCGGGGAGTCGCGGGAGACGATACGGATCAGGTCAGGGGCGGACATGCCGCCCACGATAGACCTTTCAGATCCGGACTCCCGACGACCAGATCAGGCGCCCATCTCAACGGTGTGGAAAGGAGGTTGTACCCTGCGCACGGCGAAGGATTCGCCCGGCAGCCCAGCTCTCAACTGCCGCAACTTGAGCCGGTTGGAGGCCGACGTACGGATCGGGTTGGACGAGCAGCGTGGGACATCCGCGGGCGGTGCGTTCGGCGGCCCAGGTGTGGTCGAGGTCGGTGAAGTCGTCGTCGACCCAGGCGACCGCCGACCCGCCGAGCCACGGTTCGACGTGGTCGCGCTTCCAGAGGTAGCCGTTGGGGTGGCTGGTGGTGATCTGGGGGCGGGGGAGGTCGAGGTACGGGAACTCCGGCAGTCCGAGGAGTGGCCCGACGATGGTGGTGGCGTCCTTGCGCCAGCTCGTGCACCACACGGGGGTGACGAGAGCGCCGGCAAGGAAGTCGGCGAGCAACGGGCCGTGGGCGGGGTTGAGCCAGATCGGCACCGGATCGTCGGGGTTGCGGCCCGTGGGCAGGACGGTGTGGCGGACGTGGGTGGGTGGGGTGCTGCCGTCGGGCGCTGGGAACGGTATGAGGACGCCGTCGATGTCCAGCAGGAGGTAGGGCAGGGGCATCGTTGCCTCCGTCGGTCAGTGTTTCCGGGCGGTGATCAGGAGGGTGGTGGGCCACGGGTCGAGGCGTGGGTGCCGCAGCGCGATGGCGGAGGTGATCCGCAGGCCGGTCCGGGAGAGATGGGCGGCCCAGCGGTGGGCGTCGAATTCCCAGCGGGCGATGGGCAGCCGGGTGCGGTCGGGCATGGTGACGTAGTCCTCGCGGGGGCGGTCGTCCGTCGAAGGATGTCTTCCTGCCCGTGCCGGGTGGGGACGGAGAAGGCCAGTACGCCACCCAGTACCAGACGACGGGAGACCGCAGCGAGCAGAAGCTCAGGGGCGACCAGGCCGACGGCACCGAAGACCGAGTAGATCGCGTCGAAGGTCTGCCCGGTGGCCTGGAGGTGGTGCAGTGCATGGCCGGCGGCGAAGGCGGCTCCCTCGATGTGGCCGTAGTGCGACCGAGCTCGCCGTACCTGGAGGCCCACCAGGTCGACTCCGGTGACGCGGGCTTGGTGGTGCTGGGCGAGGTGGGCGACGTTGTGGCCGGGGCCGCAGCCCAGCTCCAGGATGCGCCTGCCGCGCAGCTCGCGGCAGAGGATTTCCGCGCCGGGGCCAAGGCCGGGGTGGGTGCTCCACTCCATCCGTGTCGGAGGAGTGAGGGCGTGGGCCGGTGCGGTGGTCAGGCGCTGGGCTGCGTGGGCGTACCAGGGGGAGACCTGGGCGAGCACCTAGACCTCCAGGAGTTGGACCACGTCGTTCAGGTGGCGGCGGACGACGGGGATGTACGCGAAGTCCCTGGTCGGGTCGTTGATCCAGCGGATCGCCTGCTCCATGAACCACTCGACGGCCCACATGCGGTGCCAGCCCAGGGCCCATGCCTCGGCGGTCAGGCCGCCCCGGGCGGCGAGGGTGTCCTCGTGCCCGCCGGCGGTGACGTACTGCTCCAGGAATACCCGCAGCCGGACGGGGCTCGGTGTGTCGGTGGTGCCGTGGTAGGAGGCGAGGTCGATGAGGCCGGGGCCGGTGAAGGCGCGGGCGAAGTCGAGGAGGTGCCAGCCCTCCTCCCCGATGTGGACGCTCGTGGGGTGGAACTCGGAGTGCACCCAGCCGAACGGGTCGAGCGTCGCCCCCTGGGCACGGGCCTCGGCCGCTGCGGAGATCTTCCCCAGCGCGGTCTCGATGTCGTCGCAGTCCGTCCACCGCTCGGCCTTCCGCAGCCGCTGGAGGTGATCCAGGGCCCGCCCGGGCAGGGCCACGAGGCCCGTGCCGTCCAGGAAGGGCAAGCCGCTGGCCGGGCGGGCGGCGTGCAGCATCACGGCGGCGGCGACGCCGTCGAGGTCGTCGGCGTCCCGTACCGGGGTGCCGAGGTCGTCCATGAGCATCCCGAGCCACTGGTCCCGCATGGCGGTGGCGTGAAGTTCGGGAACCGGCAGCCCCCGCTGGTGGGCGATCCGCAGGGCCTGGGCCTCGCGGTCGAAGGGCTCCTTGGCGTACTTGAAGACGGCCGTGGTGCCATCGGGGAAGGTGACGCGCTCGACGCCGGACATGCCCCAGACGCGGATCTCCGTGCGTTCGGGGAGGGGCTTGCGGATGAGGGCGCACAGGTCGTCCAGCAGGGCGGCGGTCAGGCTCTGGTCCATGGGGGTGTCTCCAGGGGCTGGTGGGCTCCGGGGCGGGCGAGCATGCCGGCCCGCCCCGGAGCCGTACGGGGGTGGGGGCTACTCGGCCGTGGTCACGCGGTGGGCGTAGACCTGCTCGATCCAGCCCGCCTTGAACGCGGCGAGGTCGTCACGGAAGTTGGCCATCGAGGCACCGTAGGGCGCGACCACGCCGCCGGACTGGTCCGGCACGGACTGGCAGCCGTGCACGAGCCGGCCGCCGAGGGCGGCGTGGGCCTTGATGGACTCGATCCGGCGGTGCTCGTTGAACCAGCCGCCGTGGTAGACCTCGTCGAGCATCCCGCCCGTCTCGTCGTCCAGGTCGAAGACGACGGAGGTGGCGGCGGGGAAGAACCAGCACGGGCCGACGTTGGAGATGTGCCCGTCCAGCTCAACCTTGTTGAGCGCCATGAGCGTGGCGGCCTCGCGGAGCATCCGCAGGTGGTCGGCGGTGATCTGCGGGAGTCCGAGGCCGGCGAGGTGCTCGTCGCGGAAGAGGTACGCGTACACCCCGTACGCGGTGGCCAGGACGCGGGCGGCGTCGGAGGTGGACTCGCCGTGGTTCTTGATGAAGTCGAGCGCCAGCTGCTCGACCGCGCTCTCAGTGGTCTCGTCCACGTCCAAGAGCTGGGCCTTGACCAGCTCCCAGTCGGCGACGAGCCAGGTGTTGGACTCGAAGCGGAAGAAGTACTCGGCCGGGTCGATGGTGAGGCGCTGGCTGTCGACCTGGATGCCGGGGAGGCGGCTCCAGCGCGGGTCGAAGGCGTCGGGCAGCTCGACTGTGATGGTCGCGGTGTCGATGGTGGTCACCGTGTCTCCGTCTCTGATCGTCCGGGCCAGGGCATAGGAATGCCCGAGCCCGGTAGGGGCGTACGGAACGTGGGGGCCGCCCGGCCCGAGAGTGGGGCGGCTGTCGATAAGTGAACCGCCCGCTACGCAGAGTGGGTACGGTGTGAGCGAGCCCAAGCGGTATACGCGGTTTACAGCTCCGGGACGGAGGAACGTGCCAGCGCCGTCCGAACCCAACTCCCGCCTGCGCGAGACGATCCACGTCGCAAGATGCACCTACGAAGCCCTCGCCAAGGACGTCCGCCGCATCGCCGCCGAGAACGGCGAACTGCTCCAGACCAACAAGTCCGCGATTTCGCACTGGGCCAACGGCACCCGCGCGCCCTCAGGCCAGGTCGGCCAGTACCTCGCCGAAGCCCTCTCCCGCCGCCTCGGCCGCGTCGTCACTCAGACCCAGATCGGCCTCCACCCCGGCAACGCCGAAGCCGAGGCCACCTTGAACGGCGATCCGGTCGTGACCGTCACCGATCTCGGCCGCGCGGATGTCGAACGCCGCCGCTTCCTCGCCATCGCCGCCTTCACCACAGCCGGCGTCGCCATGCCGCTGCTCCACGACCACGAAGCGACATCCCGGATGCTCCGCGCCCGCACGGGCCGCTCCCTCGTCGGAACCGAGGACATCGACGTCGTACGCCAGATCACCGCCGCCTTCAGCGCAGCCGACGAACGCCTCGGCGGCGGCCACGGCCTGACCACCGTCACCGCCTACCTCGCCGACACCGCCGCCCCGATGCTCCGCGGACGCTTCCCCTCGGAGCCGTTACGCCAGGCCGCCTTCGGTGCCGTAGCCGAACTCGCCTACCTCGCCGGGTGGAAACACCACGACCTGGGCCACGAAGGCGCCGCCCAGCGCTACTACCAGGTCGGCTACCAGCTCGCCTGCGAAGCCGACCCCCACGGGCACGCGGCCTGGATGATGCGCGCCCTCGCCCACCAGGCCCTGAGCCTCAAGCAGCCCCACCACTGCGTCGACCTCGTCGAAGGCGCCCTGCGACGGGGCCTCGGCCACGTTGACGGACAGACCGAGGCCCTTCTCCACATCACCCACGCCCGCGCCTACGCCGCTACCGACGAGAACCCGTCGGCCGCACGTGCCCTCCTCGTCGCTGAAGACGCCTTGCTAAGGGACGATGGCCCGCAGCCCAGCTACTCCCGAGTCAGTGGCCCCGCCGCCGGCACCGTGGCCAGCCACACCGCCCGCACCCTGACCGACCTCGCCGACCACATCGGCACAGAACAGCAGCACCGCGACGCCCTCACCCGCTGGGACCCAGAGAAATACAAACGGGTCCACGCCCTCACCCACGCCGACCTCGGCGACAGCCTCGCCGCCCAGGCACGCGCCGACGAGGCCGTCGCCGCCTGGACCCAGGCTCTCGTCCTCATGGAGGGCATGACCTCCGACCGGACCCGGAAGGCGATCACCTCGATCCGCTCCACGCTCGCGGTCTACCGGCGCCGCCGCGTTCCCGGCGCGGCCGATCTCGCCTGCCGCGCACGCGAGGCGCTCGCCTAACATGCCCAACAACCCGCCCGACGAAGGGAACACCGTGGCCCAGCAGACCGACGACCGCTCCCAAGCCCTCAAGCCGGCGCTCGAATCGATGACCCTGCTGGTCGCGGCCGTCATCGTCCACGACAAGGCCACCAACCGCGTCGTCCTCCTCCAGCGCAGCGAGAACGCCAAGTTCGCCCAGGGCCTGTGGGACCTCCCCGTCGGCAAGAGCGAACCGGGCGAGCCCATCACACAGACCGCAGTCCGCGAGCTGCATGAGGAGACCGGCCTCATGGTCAAGCCCGAGTCCCTCAAGGTCGCCCACGTCATCCACGGCGCCTGGGGCGTAGAAGCCCCCAACGGGTTCCTGACGGTCGTCTTCGCCGCCCATGATTGGACCGGCGAACTCGAAAACCGCGAACCCCGCAAGCACTCCCAGGTCCGCTGGATCGACGCCGACGACCTGCCGGACGAATTCGTGCCAACCACCCGCAGCGCCCTACTCGCCTTCCTCACCAACGGGCCACAGGTCTCTCTCAACGGATGGCTCTAACGCTCCCCGCTGAAAGGCACAGGCCCCGACCTCGAAGAAACAAGATCGGGTCTGCGCTCTGTCGATGAGACTCCGGGTCAGCCGAAGACCACCGTGCGGCGGCCGTTCAGGAGGACACGGTGTTCGGCGTGCCACTTCACCGCGCGGGCCAGGGCCTGGCCCTCCAGGTCGCGGCCGAGCGCCACCAGCTGGTCCGGGGTCATGTCGTGGCGGACCCGGGCCACCTCCTGCTCGATGATCGGGCCCTCGTCCAGGTCCGCCGTGACGTAGTGGGCGCTCGCGCCGATCAGCTTCACCCCGCGCTCGTGCGCCTGGTGGTACGGCTTGGCGCCCTTGAAGCTCGGCAGGAAGGAGTGGTGGATGTTGATGACCCGCCCCTCCAGCTCCTTGCACAGGTCGGCGGAGAGGATCTGCATGTAGCGGGCCAGCACCACCAGCTCCGCCCCCTCGTCGGCCACCACCCGCAGCAGCGCCGCCTCTGCCTGCTCCTTCGTCTCCCTGGTGACCGGCACGTGGTGGAAGGGGATCCCGTGCGAAGCCGTCAGCCCCTCGAACTGCCGGTGGTTGGAGACCACCGCGGCCACCTCCACCGGCAGCGCCCCGCTGGACGCGCGGAACAGCAGGTCGTTCAGGCAGTGCCCGAACTGGCTCACCATGATGACCACCCGCATCGGGCGGCCCGCCTCGTGGATCTCCCAGTCCATCCGCAGCGCGGCGCCCACCGCCGCGAAGCTCGCCCGCAGGTTCTCCAGGCGGACGGGCGGATCCACCGTGAAGTGCACCCGCATGAAGAACCGGCCGTTGGAGCGGTCGGCGAACTGCTGGCTGTCGATGATGTTGCCGCCCGTCATGAACAGGAAGCTGGTCACCGCGTGCACGATGCCCTGGTCGTCGGCGCAGGAGAGGGTCAGGACGTACTCGGGTTCGGTCGGGTGTGCGACAGGCATGAGAGGACTCTCTTCCGTAATCCGTAAGGGGAGCGTGCGGGGTCAGGCGGCGGCCGGGCGGAGGAACGCGCCCCGGTAGAACAGCAGCGGCTCGGCGTGGTCCGCCTCGCCGCTCACGTCCAGGTCCAGCACCCGGCCTATGACGATCCGGTGGTCGCCGCCCGGCAGCACCGACTCGATCTCGCAGTCCACCCAGGCCAGCGCGCCGCCGATGCGCGGCGACCCCGTGGCCGGCGCAGGCGACCAGTCGACCCCGGCGAACTTGTCGCCGCCGCGCGTCCCGAACGCCCGGCACAGGGCGCCCTGTCCCGCGCTCAGCACGGTCGCGCAGAACGCCCCGGCCCGCTCGATGCGCGGCCAGCTGGAGGAGGTGGCGGCCACCGAGAAGGTGACCAGCGGCGGATCGAGCGAGAGCGAGGCGAAGGACTGGCAGGCGAAGCCGGCGGGCCGGCCCGTCCCGTCGGTGGCGGCGATCACGGTCAGCCCGGTGCAGAAGTGCCCGAGCACATCGCGGAACTGCCGCTGGTCGAAGCGGAGCGTCGAAGCGTTCGTGTCCATGAGGACCCCTCGGATGGCAGGAGAAGGCGGAAGGGAACGGTCAGGGGCCGGACCCGGCGCGCTCCTTGACCACCAGCCGCCCGTCGGCGAAGCACAGCCGGTAGGCGGGCGAGGCGGAGTACGCCGTGATCCGGTAGTACCTGCAGGAGGCGCCGGCCGGTTCGCCGGCCGCCACCTCCTGCGGGGTCTCGTCCAACTCGTACTTCGGCAGCTTCGGCAGCACCGCGGACCGGCTGTCGCCGACCCGCAGCTGCTCGAAGGTCTGCCGGTCCAGCACCGAGCGGTGCTGTACGTAGAACTGAAAGCCCAGCATCAGGACGCCGACGGCCGCGCACACCGCGACCGGCACCACCAGCGCCTCCCACAGCCGGCGCCGCACCTGCCGGCGGGCCGCCGCCAGCTCGCGCGCCGAGGTGCTCGGCGGCGGCCCGCCGCGCTCCGCCGGGAGCGCCTTCCCGCCCGCCACCGGCAGCCGCGCCGACACCGCGAAGCCGCCGCCCGGGCGCGGCCCGGACTCCAGGGTGCCGCCCGCCAACCGCACCCGTTCGTCGAGCCCGACCAGGCCGGTCCCGCTGGAGACCGCGCCCGGCAGCGGCCCGGCCGGCCGGGCCGCGTTCTCCACCGTCGCGAGGAGGTACTCCGGCCCCGGCAGCAGCCGTACGACGACCTCCGCGCCGGGCGCGTGCTTCGCCGCGTTGGTCAGCGCCTCCTGCACCACCCGGTACAGCGCCCGCCGCGCCATCGGCGCCAGCTCCGCCCCCACCGGGTCCGCGCCGGGCAGCCCCGTACCGGCCGCACCGCCCGTACCGGCCGCACCGCCCGTACCGGCCGCACCGCCCGTACCGGCCGCACCGCCCGTACCGGCCGCAGTGCCCGCCAGGCCCGTACCGCCCTGACCGTCCGCGCCGTCGCCGGGCGACACCGGTTCCAGCCGCACCGCCATCCCCGACGCCGCCGCCCGCTCCACCAGGTCCTCGACCGTGTCCTGCGCCGGTACGGTCGGCGCCTGCTCCCCGTCCTCGCGCAGCACGTGGATGATCTCGTGCAGCCGCTCCGTCGCCGCCCCGGCCGCGGCCCGCAGCTCACCGGCCGCCTTGCGCCGCTTCTCCGACAGCTCGGGAGCCACCTCCAGCGCGCCCGCGCGGAGCGCGATCAGGCTCAGCTCGTGGCCCAGCGAATCGTGCATGTCCCCGGCGATCCGGGACCGTTCGCGCAGCCGCGTCTGCTCGCTCACCAGGTGCTGCTCCCGCTCCAGCCGCTCGGCCAGCTCCCAGCCCGCCCGTACGAGCCCCGCGTAGTGCCTGCGGTAGCGCCCCACCATCCAGGGGAAGACCAGGTTCAGCACCACGGTCAGGACCAGCGTGAACCACGCCCACAGGTCCGCCGAGGTCGCCAGCACCGGCAGCAGACCGACCGCGCACACCGCACCGAACAGCGTGAGCGCCGGCCGGGTGCCCTCCGCCCGCACCCCCACCAGATACGCGAGGACCAGCATCGCGAGCGAGAACGCGGTCGTGAACAGCTCCGCCGACAGCAGCAGGCTCAGCCCCACCGGCACCGCGAGCGCGGCCAACGGCGCACCGCGGCTCATCCGTACCGCGACCGCCAGCAGCGGCAGCCCCGCCACCAGCACCCAACGCGTCCACCCGTCCGGCCCGTTCGGCCGGAACACCTCCAGGGCCACCATGGACGCGACCAGCGCCCACAGGACCGCGTCCGCGGCGATCCGCCGGTACGAACTCCCGATGCCTGTCACCGGGTCACCCTACTGACGCGCATCGGCGTCGCCGTCGGCGTCGTGTCGGAGTCGTGAGGCGGGTGTCCATGCTCCCCGACCGTCCCGGTCCCCCCTACGCCCGTCCTATACGGGGCCGGGCGCCGGGCGCCGACCCTGACGAAAGTCAGGTGCAAGTGACGACCATCGGGTAAGGCATCCGTATAGATCCCGCTCCTACCGTCGTACCGGACAGCACGGAACCCGGACGACCATCGGAGTGAGCGATGACCGACGCACTTCTGCAAGCCGTGGAAGGAGCAGTCTCCAGCCCGTGGGTCTACGTGCTGCTCTTCGCCATCGCGGCCCTCGACGGCTTCTTCCCCGTGGTACCGAGCGAGACCCTCGTGATCACCCTGGGCGTCTTCGCCGCGAACGGCGACCCCAACCTGCTCCTCGTCATCGCCGTCGCCGCCGCCGGAGCGTTCGTCGGCGACCACATCTCCTACTTCATCGGCCGCAAGTCCGGCCACCGCATCATCGGGAAGATGAAGCCCGGCAGCCGTACCCGCAAGGCCTACGACTGGGTCGGCCAGGCCCTCGCCGAGCGCGGCGGACTCGTCCTGGTCGTCGCCCGCTACATCCCCGGCGGCCGGACCGCCGCCACCGTCACCACCGGCGCCACCGGCTTCCCCCGCCGCTCCTTCACCCGCTTCGACGCCCTCGCCGCCGGCAGCTGGGCGATCTACTCGGCCTGCATCGGCTACCTCGGCGGCGCCGCCTTCGAACACGACCCGCTGAAGGGCCTGATGACCGGCCTCGGCCTGGCCTTCACCATCACCGTCACCGTGGAGGTCGTCCGCTGGCTGCGCCACCGCCGCGCCGCCCGCAACCAGCAGTCCCTGACCGTCGCCGGGTCGATCCCCGACCCGGCGGCCCGAGAGCCGGAGTCGCTGGCAACCGGGTCGTTCCCCCGCCCCTGATCACCACGGCTCCGCCTTCCGCGGCCCGCCGCCCGGCCCGTGCCGGCGGCGGGCCGCGGTGCGTCCACGGGAGCCGCGGCCCCCGTATAGGCCGCACGTAGAGGTCGGCACAGCCCGCACGCGCATTCTCGGACACGCCAATGCCTCGAATGTATGGGTGGGTTGACTGTGTCTGAACACCGGATTGCTCGCGAGTCGGTTACCTCTGCTCAACTGGGTGTCTGGGTGGCACAGCAGCTCGATCCCGACAGCCCGCAGTACAACTGCGGCGCCGCCTTCGAGATCCGCGGCCCGCTCGACCCCGAGCTCCTCGCGCGCGCCGTACGGCAGGCCGTGGCCGAGACGCAGGCCCTGCACGCCCGTTTCGCCGAGGACGGGGACCGCGTCGTCCAGTACCTCGACCCGGCCACCCCGGCCCCCCTGCACCTCACGGACCTCAGGGGCGAGAGCGACCCCGACGCGGCCGCCCGCGCCCTGATGGACGAGAACCTCGCCACCCCCGTGGACCTCGGCGCCGGCGGGGGAGCCCTCTTCGAGCACGCCCTCCACACCCTGGCCGAGGACCGCTCCCTCTTCTACTTCCGCTACCACCACGCCGTCATGGACGGCTACGGCCAGTACCTGCACTGCAAGCGGATCGCCGACCTCTACACCGCCTTCGCCGCCGGCCGCGAGCCCGAGCCCGGCCGGTTCCGGCCGCTCGCCGTGCTGCTGGACGAGGACCGCGCCTACCGCGAGAGCCCCCGCTACGCCCGCGACCGCGCCCACTGGCTCGACGCCTTCCGCGACGCCCCCGAGCCCGCCCTCCTCACCGGCCGCTCCGCCGCCCCCGCCGACCGGGCCCTGCGCCGTACCGAGGAGCTCCCGGCCGAACGCGTCGCGCCGGTGACCGCCGCCGGACGCTGGTCCACCGCCGTCATCGCGGCCGTCGCCGCCTACCTGCACCGCCTCACCTCGGCCGCCGACGTGGTCATCGGCCTGCCCGTCACCGGGCGTGCCACCCCGGCGGCCCTGTCCACCCCGGCCATGCTCGCGGGCGAACTGCCGCTGCGCGTCGAGGTCCGCCCTGAGAGCACGTACGCCGACCTGATCGCCCAGGTCACCCGCCGGGTCGGCGAGCTGATGAAGGCCCAGCGCTACCGCGCCGGCGAGGACGACACCGCCTTCACGGGTGCGGGCCGCCCGATCGGCTCGGTCCTCGTCAACATCATGTCCTTCGGCCAGGACGTCCACTTCGGCGACCTGGAGACCACCGGCCGGCCGCTGTGGACCGGCCCGGTCCACGACCTGTCGGTGCTCGCGCACGGGGACCCGACGGGGCGCGCCGGCGTCTCGTTCGAGTTCAGCGCCAACCCGGAGCTGTACGACGCCACCGAACTCGCCCGCCACCAGGAGCGGTTCCTCGCGTTCCTGGACACCCTCGCCGCCGACCCGGACCTGCCGGTCGGGCGGGTGGACGTGCTGGGGGCGGGGGAGCGGGGGCAGCTTCTCGACACCTGGAACGCGACCGCCCGCGAGCTGCCGTCGGGCGATGTGGTCGGGTTGTTCGCGTCCCGGGCGGCTGGTGTGCCGGAGGCCACCGCTGTGGTGTCGGGTGAGGTCTCGTACTCGTACGGGGAGTTGGACCAGGCCTCCAACCGTCTCGCGCGGTGGCTGCGTGAGCAGGGTGCGGGGCCGGAGCGGCTGGTTGCCGTGACGCTGCCGCGTTCGGCCGATCTGGTCGTCGCGTTGGTGGCCGTGTTGAAGTCGGGTGCGGCGTACGTGCCGATCGACCCGGAGTATCCGGCGGACCGTATCGCCTACATGCTGGAGGACGCGGCTCCGGCGGTCGTCCTGGACGAGCTGCCCGACACCTCTTCGTACTCTGCCGAGGCCTTGGACCTGGTCGTTTCGGCGGATGCTCCGGCGTACGTGATCTACACGTCGGGTTCGACGGGTCGCCCGAAGGGCGTGGTCGTGCCGCGTGGCGCGCTGCTGAACTTCCTCACGGGCATGGAGGACCGCTTCGGGCTGGGTGCCGAGGACCGTCTGCTGGCGGTGACCACCGTGGCCTTCGACATCGCGGGCCTGGAGCTGTACCTGCCGCTGCTGAACGGCGCTTCCGTCGTCCTCGCCGACCGGGACGAGGTCCGGGACCCCGATGCCCTGCGTGCCCTGATCGAGAGCCGTGCGATCACGGTCATGCAGGCCACCCCGAGCCTGTGGCGTTACGTGGACCCCTCCGTGCTGGGCCAGGTGCGCGTCCTGGCGGGTGGTGAGGCGCTGCCGTCCGATTTGGCGGCGCAGCTGACCGGGCACGCGGCCGCCGTTACGAACCTCTACGGGCCGACGGAGACCACCATCTGGTCCACGGCCTACGAGGTCACCTCGTCCGACGTCACCATCGGCCGGCCGATCACCAACACCCAGGTCTACGTCCTGGACTCCGGTCTGCAGCCCGTCCCCGCCGGTTCGGTGGGTGAGCTGTACATCGCGGGTCATGGTCTGGCGCGCGGCTATCTGAAGCGGCCGGGTCTGTCCGCCGAGCGGTTCGTGGCGAACCCGTACGGCCCGTCCGGCTCGCGGATGTACCGCACGGGCGACCTCGTGCGCTGGACCCCCGACGGAGAGCTGGACTACCTGTCCCGGGTGGACCAGCAGGTCAAGCTGCGCGGTCACCGCATCGAGCTGGGTGAGATCGAGTCGGTGCTCGCCGCGCACCCCTCCGTGGCCCGCGCGGCCGCGCTCGTACGGGAGGACACCCCTGGCGACAAGAGGCTCGTCGCCTACCTCGTGCCCGCCGACGCGGCCCCGGTGGACACCGTCGCCGTCCGTGCGCACGCGGCCGCCGAACTCCCCGACTACATGCTCCCGTCGGCCTTCGTCACCCTCGAAGCCCTCCCCCTCACCCCCAACGGCAAGCTCGACCGCCGCGCCCTCCCCGCGCCCGCGTACGAGACCGAGACCCAGGGCCGCATCCCCCGTACCGAGCGCGAGGCCCTCCTCTGCGGCCTGTTCGCCGAGGTCCTCGGGCTGGAGGCCGCCTCCGTCTCCATCGACGACGACTTCTTCGCGCGGGGCGGTCACTCCCTCCTCGTCACCCGCCTGATCAGCCGGCTCCGGCGGCACGGCATCGCCGCCACCGCACGCGAGGTCTTCGACCTGCGGACCGTCGCCGCCCTCGCCCCGGCCCTCGGCGCCCACACCGACACCCGCGACCGCGCGTACCCCGTCCCCGCCCCGCTCCCGCAGCACGAGCTGGCCCGCCTGCACGCGGCCGACCCCGGTATCGCGGACGTGCTGCCCGTCACCCCGCTCCAGGAGGGGCTGCTGGCCCACGCCGCCACCGAGGCGCACGACGTGTACACCGTGCAGATCGTCCTCGACCTGGTCGGGAGCGTCGACGCCGACGCCCTCCGGGCGGCCGCCGGGCAGCTCATCGACCGCCACGCCGCCCTGCGCACCGGCTTCCGGCACGAGGGCCTCAGCCGCCCCGTCCAGATCGTCGCCGGCGCCGTCGAACTGCCCTGGCGGGAGCTGCACGCCGCCGACGGGAGTGCGTTCGAGGACGCGCTGCGCGCCGACCGCGCCGAGCCGTTCGACCTGACCCGGCCCCCGCTGATCCGCTTCACCCTGCTCAGCGGGACGGCGACCGAGCGCTTCCGGCTGGTCATCACCCACCACCACCTCCTGCTCGACGGCTGGTCCCTGCCGGTGCTGGTCCGCGAGCTGCTGGAGCTGTACGGCGGTACCGCCTCCGCCGGCCTCCCTGCCGTCCGCCCGTACCGCGACCACCTCGGCTGGCTCGCCGCCCAGGACCAGGAGGCCGCCCTCGACGCCTGGCGCGAGGCCCTGGCCGGACTGGACGAGCCGACCCGCGTCGGCGCCGGACTCGCGCCCCGGGCCCCGGGACGGTTCCCCTTCACCCTGACCGGGCCGGAGACCGCCGCACTCGCCGACCGCGCCCGCGCGCTCGGCGTCACGGTCAACTCCCTCGTGCAGGGTGCCTGGTCGCTGGTCCTGTCCCAGTGGACCGGGCGCGACGACATCGTCTTCGGCACCACCGTCGCCGGACGCCCCGCCGAGCTCGACGGCGTGGAGCAGTCGGTCGGCCTGTTCATCAACACCGTGCCGCAGCGCGTGCGGCTGCGGGCCGGGGAGACCGTCGGCGAGCTGGGCATACGGATCCAGCGCGAGCAGACCGCGACCCTCGGACACCAGCACATCGCGCTCGCCGACATCCAGCGGACCGCCGGGGTCGGTGAACTCTTCGACACCCTCGTCCTCTTCGAGAGCTACCCCCTGGACGCGGCGGCCATCGACGCGGCCGCCGGCGCGGGCGGGCTGCGCGTCACCGGCGCGGAGGTGCGGGACGCCACCCACTACCCGGTGACCCTGGTGATCACCCCGGGCGAGCGGCTGGACTGCCGGCTCGACTACCACCCCGGCCAGTTCACTGCCGAGGACGCCGAGCACATCGCGGCCCGCTTCACCCGCGCCCTGACGGCCGCCCCCGGGCAGCCGGTGGGCCGGGCGGAGCTGCTGGGGGCGGGGGAGCGGGAGCAGGTGCTCCACGGGTGGAACGCGACCGCGCGTGCCCTGCCGTCCGGCGACGTGGTCTCCCTCTTCGAGGTCCGGGCGGCCGGTGCGCCGGATGCGGTGGCCGTGCTGTCGGGTGAGGTCTCGTACGGGTATGCCGAGCTGGACGCGGCGTCGAACCGTCTCGCCCGTTGGCTGGTCGGCCAGGGCGCGGGTCCCGAGGGCCTCGTCGCCGTGACGCTGCCGCGTTCGGCCGATCTGGTCGTCGCGTTGCTGGCGGTGCTGAAGTCGGGTGCGGCGTACGTGCCGATCGACCCGGAGTACCCGGCGGACCGTATCGCCTACATGCTGGAGGACGCGGCCCCGGCCGTGGTCCTGGAGGAGCTGCCGGACGTCTCCGGCTACTCGGCCGAGGCCCTGTCCGTGACGGTCCCGGCGGACGCTCCCGCGTACGTGATCTACACCTCCGGCTCGACGGGTCGCCCGAAGGGCGTGGTCGTGCCGCGCGGCGCCCTCCTGAACTTCCTCACGGGCATGCAGGACCACTTCGGGCTGGGTGCCGAGGACCGTCTGCTGGCGGTGACCACCGTGGCCTTCGACATCGCGGGCCTGGAGCTGTACCTGCCGCTGCTGAACGGCGCTTCCGTCGTGCTCGCCGACCGGGACGAGGTCCGCGAGCCGGAGGCTCTGCGTGCCCTGATCGAGAGCCGCGGGATCACGGTCATGCAGGCCACCCCGAGCCTGTGGCGTTACGTGGACCCGGCCGCCCTGCGCGGCGTACGCGTCCTGGCGGGTGGTGAGGCGCTGCCGTCCGATCTGGCGGCGCAGCTGGCCGGGCACGCGGCGTCCGTGACGAACCTGTACGGGCCGACGGAGACGACCATCTGGTCCACGGCCACCGAGGTGACGTCCGCCGAGGTCACCATCGGCCGGCCGATCGCCAACACCCAGGTCTACGTGCTCGACGCGTCCCTCCGGCCCGTTCCGGCCGGGGTCGCGGGAGAGCTCTACATCGCGGGCACCGGCCTCGCCCGCGGCTACCTCAACCGGCCCGGCCTCTCCGCCGAACGCTTCGTGGCGAACCCGTACGGCCCGTCCGGCTCGCGGATGTACCGCACCGGCGACCTCGTGCGCTGGACCGCCGACGGCCGTCTCGACTACCTGTCCCGGGTGGACCAGCAGGTCAAGCTGCGCGGTCACCGCATCGAGCTGGGTGAGATCGAGTCGGTGCTCGCCGTGCACCCCTCCGTGGCCCGCGCGGCCGCGCTCGTACGGGAGGACACCCCTGGCGACAAGAGGCTCGTCGCCTACCTCGTGCCCGCCGACGCGGCCCCGGTGGACACCGTCGCCGTCCGTGCGCACGCGGCCGCCGAACTCCCCGACTACATGCTCCCGTCGGCCTTCGTCACCCTCGAAGCCCTCCCCCTCACCCCCAACGGCAAGCTCGACCGCCGCGCCTTCCCCGCCCCGGACCAGCAGCGCCCGACCGCCGGCCGGGCCCCCCGTACCGACCGCGAGCGGCTGCTCTGCGACCTGTTCGCCGAGGTGCTGCGGGTCGACGGGGTCTGCGCCGACGCCGACTTCTTCGACCTCGGCGGCGACAGCGTGCTGTCCTTCCGGCTCCTCAGCGGTGCCCGCGCCGCCGGACTCGGCTTCACCGCCCGCGACGTCCTCACGCACCGGACGCCCGCCGCCCTCGCCGGCGTCGCCGCGAGCGTCGTCGAGCCGGCGGAGTACGAGATTCCCGCTCCGCTGCCCGAGGCCGAACTGAAGGCCCTCGCGGTCGCCGAGCCCGACCTCACCGACATCCTCCCCCTGTCTCCCGCCGCCGAAGGGCTGCTCTTCCACGCCCTCTACGACGACGGCGGCGAGGAGGGCGACAGCGACGGCGACGTCTACACCATCCAGGTCTCCCTGACCCTCTCCGGCGACCTCGACCTCCCGCGGATGCGGTCCGCCGCCGAAGCCCTCCTCGACCGGCACCCCGCCCTGCGCACCGGCTTCCGGCACGAGGGCCTCAGCCGCCCCGTCCAGATCGTCGCCGGCGCCGTCGAACTGCCCTGGCGCGAGCACGACCTCACCGTCTCCGCCACCGGCGGGCCGACCGCCGTCACCTCCGGGGCCCTCGACCTGCTCCTCGCCGCCGACCGCGCCGAGCGCTTCGACCCCGCCCGCCCGCCGCTCGTCCGCTTCACCCTGCTGCGGCTGCGCGAGGACACCTGGCAGCTCGTCATGACCGTGCACCACCTGGTGCTGGACGGCTGGTCGGTGCCCGTACTGGTCCGCGAGCTGCTCGCGCTGTACGCGGACCCGGCCGCCGCGCTGGGCGACGTACGCCCCTACCGCGACTACCTGGGCCACCTCGCCGCCCAGGACCCGGAGCCGGCCCGCGCCGCCTGGGACGCGGCGCTCGACTCCCTCTCCGGGCCCACCCGCATGGGCGCGGACACCGCCGGGACCTCCGGCCGCCCCGCCGCCCCGGTGCGCACCCCCTTCGCGCTCACCGCCGACGACACCGCCCTCCTCCACCGCACCGCACGGGCGCTCGGCGTCACCCCCAGCACCCTCGTCCAGACCGCCTGGGCGCTGACCCTGGCCGGCCGCACGGGACGCGAGGACGTGGTCTTCGGCGCGACGGTCTCCGCGCGCCCGGCCGAACTGCCCGGCTCCGGCGACATGGTGGGCCTGTTCATCAACACGCTGCCGCTGCGCGCCCGGCTCGACTCCGCCGAGACCCTCGGCGACCTCGCCCGGCGCATCCAGGACGAGCAGTCCGGGCTGCTGGAACACCAGCACCTCGGGCTCGCCGAGATCCAGCGGCGGACCGGCCGGGGCGAACTCTTCGACACCTCGGTCGTCTTCGAGAACTTCCCGCTCGACGCGGCCGCCGTCGACGGCGCCGCCGCGCAGGGGGGACTTCGGGTCGTCGGCGCCGACGTACGCGACGCCACGCACTTCGCGCTGAGCCTGACCGCCTTCCCCGCCGAGGACCACCTGGCCTTCCGGCTCGACCACCGGCCCGACCTGGTCGACGCCGAGCGGGCGGTCGGGGTGCTGGAGGCCTTCCGGCACACCCTCGCGGACCTGGTCACCCGGCCGGAGCTGCCGACCGGACGGCGCGGCACGGTCTCGCCCGCCGAGTACGCCGAGGCCGTCGTCCACGGCCAGGGCGCCCTGCACGCCTTCCCGGCGGCCCCGCTGCCCGAGCTGTTCCGGGCGCAGGTGGCGCGCACGCCGCGGGCCCCGGCGCTGGTGTTCGAGGGCGAGACGCTCTCGTACGCGGAGCTGGACGCGCGGGCGAACCGGCTCGCCCACTGGCTGATCGGCCGGGGCGTGGGCCCGGAGCAGCGGGTGGCCGTGGCCCTGCCGAGGTCCCTCGACCTCGTGACCGCCCTCTACGCGGTGCACAAGGCCGGCGGGGCGTACGTGCCCGTCGACCCGGGATATCCGGCGGAGCGCATCGCCTACCTGCTGGAGGACTCCGGCGCCTCGGTGGTCCTGACCGAACTCCCCGACCTGTCCGGCCTGCCGGACACCGACCCGGGCGTGCCGGTCTCCGGCTCGCACCCGGCGTACGTGATCTACACCTCGGGTTCGACGGGCCGCCCGAAGGGCGTCGTCGTCCCGCACGAGGCGATCGTGAACCGGCTGGCGTGGATGCAGGCCGAGTACGGGCTCCAGCCCGGCGAGCGGGTCCTGCAGAAGACCCCGTCCGGCTTCGACGTCTCCGTCTGGGAGTTCTTCTGGCCGCTCATCGAGGGCGCCACGCTCGTCGTGGCCGCCCCCGAGGGCCACAAGGACCCCGCCTACCTCGCCGAGCTGATCCGCGCCGAGGACATCACGACCGTCCACTTCGTGCCCTCGATGCTGCAGGTCTTCGTCCAGGAGGAGTCGGCCGCCCTGTGCACGGGGCTGCGCCGGGTCATCTGCAGCGGCGAGGCACTCTCCCGCGAACTGACCGACCGCTTCCGGCAGCTGCTGCCGGGCACCGGCCTGCACAACCTGTACGGCCCCACCGAGGCCGCCGTCGACGTCACCTCCTGGGAGTGCACCGCCGACGACGGCCGGGGCGCCGTCCCCATCGGCCGCCCCATCTGGAACATCGACGTCTACGTCCTGGACGCTGCCCTGCGCCCCGTGCCCGCCGGCGTCGAGGGCGAGCTCTACCTCGCCGGCACCGGCCTCGCCCGCGGCTACCTCAAGCGGCCCGGCCTGTCCGCCGAACGGTTCGTCGCGAACCCCTACGGCCCGTCCGGCTCCCGCATGTACCGCACCGGCGACCTCGCCCGGCGCCGCGCCGACGGGGCCGTCGACTACCTCGGCCGCGCCGACGACCAGGTCAAGCTCAACGGGCTGCGCATCGAGCTCGGCGAGATCCAGGCCGCGCTCGCCGAGCACCCCGGGCTCGCCTGGAACACCGTCGTCGTCCGCGAGGACCGGCCGGGCGACAAGCGCCTGGTCGCCTACACCGTGCCCGCCCCCGACGCCGACCCCGCCACCGTCGCCCCCGAGGCGCTGCGCGAGCACCTGCGCGCCGGGCTGCCCGAGTTCATGGTCCCCGCCGCCTTCGTCACCCTCGACGCCCTGCCCGTCACCCCCAACGGCAAGCTGGACCGCCGTGCCCTGCCCGCCCCCGACTGGACCGGCGGAGCCGCCTCCGGCGCCGGCCGGGCCCCGGCCACCCCGCTCGAAGAGCAGCTGTGCGCCCTGTTCGCGGAGGCGCTCGGCACGGCCGGCGTCTGCGTCGACGACGACTTCTTCGACCGGGGCGGCGACAGCATCGTCTCCATCCAGCTCGTCGGCCGAGCCCGCCGCGCGGGCCTCGCGCTGACCCCCCGCCAGGTCTTCGAGCACCGTACGGTGTCCGCGCTCGCCGCCGCCCTGGCGCTCGCCCCGGCCGCCGTCTCCGCGGCCCCGGCCGCCGAGGCGCCGGGCGCCGGCCTCGGCGAGGTCACCGCCACGCCGATCGTGCACTGGCTGGCCGAACGCGGCGGCTCCTACGAGGGGTTCAACCAGTCCGCCGTGCTGCGCACCCCCGCCGGGCTCACCGGGGAGGCCCTCACCGCCGCGCTGCAGACCCTCCTCGACCGGCACGACGCCCTGCGCCTCACCCTGTCCGCCGGTCCGCGGCTCACCGTCCCCGCCCCCGGCGGCGTCGACGCCGCCGGTGTGCTGCGCCGCGTCGACGCCGCCGGCCTGTCCGAAGCCGCCCTCGACGAGCGCACCACCGCCGAGGGCGAGGCGGCCCGCGACCGGCTCGCCCCCGCCGAGGGGCGCATGCTGCAGGCCGTCTGGTTCGACCGGGGCGAGGACGCACCCGGCCGGCTGCTCCTGGTCGTCCACCACCTGTCCGTCGACGGGGTGTCCTGGCGCATCCTCGGCGAGGACCTCGCCGAAGCCGTACGCGGCGGCCCGGAGCCGGCCCTCCCCGCCACCTCCCCGCGCCGCTGGGCGGCCGGGCTGGCCGAGGCCGCCCGCACGCCCGCCGTCCGCGCCGAACTGCCGTACTGGACACGGACCCTGGGGGCTCCCGAGGCCCCCCTCGGCGGCCGGGCCCTCGACCCCGCCCGCGACACCCACGCCACCGCCGGGCACCTGGAGCTGACCCTCCCCGCCGACCTCACCGAGGCGCTGCTCACCACCGCCCCGGCGGCCTTCCACACCGGCGTCGAGGACGTCCTGCTCGCCGCCTTCGCCCCGGCCGCCCGCCACTGGCTCGGCGGCGAGGCGACCGGCGCCGCGGCCCCGCTGCTGCACGTCGAGGGCCACGGCCGCCGGGAGGAACTCGTCCCGGGCGCCGACCTGTCCCGCACCGTCGGCTGGTTCACCTCCCTCCACCCGGTCCGGCTCGACCCCGGCCCGTACACGTGGGCGGAGATCCTGTCCGCCGGTCCCGCCGCCGGGGCCGCCCTCAAGCACGTCAAGGAGCAGCTGCGCGCCGTCCCCGGCGGCGGCCTCGGCTACGGCCTGCTCCGCCACCTCGACCCGGAGAGCTCCGGAGCCTTCACCGGCCTCGCCACCCCGCAGATCGGTTTCAACTACCTGGGCCGGATGACCGTCTCCGCCGCCGACGACTGGTCCCTGCTGGGGCACCCCGGCGCCGGCCAGGACCCCCGGCTGCCGCTCGCGCACGCCGTCGAGGTCAACGCCGTCACCCACGACACCGACGCCGGGCCCCGCCTCGTCGCCCACTGGACCTGGGCGGACGGCCTGCTCGGCGCCGACCGGGTCCGCGAGCTCGCCGAGGCCTGGTTCGCCGCCCTGCGGGCCCTGGCCGAGCACGCCCGGGGGCCCGCCGCGGGCGGGCACACCCCGTCCGACTTCCCGCTCGTCCCGGGCCTCTCGCAGGCCGACGTCGACACCCTCGAAGCCGCCGGGCCCCCGGCCGACGTACTGCCGCTGACGCCCCTCCAGGACGGGCTGTTCTTCCACAGCCTGTACGACACCGAGGGCGCCGACCCGTACGTCACCCAGCTCGCCCTGGACCTCGACGGGGACCTCGACACCGCCCGGCTGCGCGCCGCCGCGGTCCTCCTCACCGAACGGCACACCGCGCTGCGCGCCGCCTTCGTCCGCGGCGCCTCCGGACAGCCCCTCCAGGTCGTCGCCGACCGGGTCGAACTGCCGTGGCGCGAGCTGGACCTTACCGGCCTGCCCGCCGCCGACCGGGACGCGGCCGCCGACCGGGCGGCCGAGCAGGAGCGCACCGAGCGCTTCGACCCCGCCCGGCCGCCGCTGCTGCGCTACCTCCTCGCCGACCTCGGCGACGGCCGCCGACGGCTCGTGCAGACCGCCCACCACCTGGTCACCGACGGCTGGTCGGTCTCCCTGCTGGTGCGCGAACTGCTGGAGCTGTACGGCGGGCACCCGGCGCTGCCCGCCGCCCGCCCGTACCGCGACCACCTGCGCCTGCTGGCCGCCCGCGACCGGGACGCGGCCCGCGCCGCCTGGCGGGAGGCCCTCGCCGGCTTCGAGGAGCCCACCCGCGCGGCCACCGCCTCCACGGAAGCGGCCGACGGCCCCGCCGCCCTGCCCGAACTGATCGACCTGACCCTGCCCGAGGCCACCGGTACCGTCCTGGCCGCGGCGGCCCGTACCCTCGGCGTCACCCTCAACACCCTCGTCCAGGCCGCCTGGGCGCTCGTCCTCGGCCAGGCCACCGGCCGCGACGACGTCGCCTTCGGCATCACCGTCTCCGGCCGCCCCGCCGACCTGCCCGGCGCCGACGAGATGGTGGGCCTGTTCATCAACACCCTGCCGCTGCGCGTCCGCCTGGACGCCGCCGCGTCCCTCGGCGACCTCGCCCGCCGCATCCAGGACGGGCAGGTCGCCCTCCTGGACCACCATCACCTCGGCCTCGCCGAGATCCAGTCCCTCGCGGGCATCGGGGATCTCTTCGACACCTCCATGGTGTTCGAGAACTACCCGCTGGACCCCGAGGCGCTGCGCACCCTCGCCGACCGCTCCGGGCTGCCCGTCACCGGCGCGAGCAGCTGGGACGCGACGCACTTCGCGCTGTCCCTGATGGCGGTGCCCGAGCCCGACGGCGCCCTGGCCCTGCGCATCGGCCACCGCCCCGACCTGCTCGACGCGGCCGCCGCCGGCCGGATCGCCGACCGGCTCGTCCGCGCCCTGGAGGCGTTCGCCGCCGACCCCTCGCTGCCGCCGGCCCGCCTCGACCTGCTGGCCCCGTCCGAGCGCCACCGCGTCCTCACCGAGTGGAACGACTCGGCGCGCGAACTGCCCACCGGCACCTGGCCGGAGCTGTTCGAGGCCCAGGTGGCCCGTACGCCGGACGCCGAGGCCGTCGCCTTCGAGGGCGAGGTGCTCACCTACGCCGGGCTGAACGCCCGCGCCAACCGGCTCGCCCGGCTCCTCGTGGACCGGGGGGTGGGCGCCGAGAGCTTCGTCGCCGTCTCGCTGCCCCGCTCCGCCGACCTGGTCGTCGCGATCACCGCCGTCCTCAAGGCGGGCGGCGCCTACCTGCCCGTCGACCCCGCCTACCCGGCCGACCGCATCGCCTACATGCTCGACGACGCCCGGCCCGTCCTCACCCTCGACGCGGCCACCCTGCCCGCCGCCGAAGCCGAGGCCGAGGCCGCCGGCCTGTCCGGCGCCGACCTCGGCACGGCGATCTCCGCCGCGCACCCCGCGTACGTCATCTACACCTCCGGCTCGACGGGCCGCCCCAAGGGCGTCGTCGTCACCCACGCGGGCATCCCCAGCCTCGCCCACGGCCAGATCGACGTCTTCGACGTCACCCCCGGCAGCCGGGTCCTGCAGTTCGCCTCGCCCAGCTTCGACGCCGCCTTCTCCGAGCTCTGCATGACCCTGCTCTCCGGGTCCTGCCTGGTGCTGGCCCCGCAGGAGCGGCTGCTGCCCGGCCCGGCGCTGGCCGCGCTCGTCGCCGAGCAGCGCGTCACCCACGTCACCCTGCCGCCCTCCGCGCTGCCCGTCCTCGCCGACGGAGACCTGCACGGCGTACGCAGCCTCGTCGTCGCGGGCGAGCTGTGCGCCCCCGACCAGGTGGGCCGCTGGTCCGCAGGCCGCCGCATGATCAACGCGTACGGTCCGACGGAGTCCACCGTCTGCGCCACCATGAGCGATCCGCTGTCCGGCGCGGTCGTCCCGCCCATCGGCCGGCCCATCGCCAACACCCGCATGTACGTACTGGACCCGGCGCTGCGCCCGGCCCCCGCCGGGGTCACCGGCGACCTGTACATCGCGGGCGCGGGCCTGGCCCGCGGCTACCTGCACCGGCCCGGCCTGTCCGCCGACCGGTTCGTCGCCGACCCGTACGGCCCGGCCGGCTCCCGCATGTACCGCACCGGCGACGTCGGCCGCTGGACCGAGGACGGCGAGCTGGAGTTCACCGGCCGCAGCGACACCCAGGTCAAGGTACGCGGCTTCCGCGTGGAGCCCGGCGAGATCGAGGCCGTCCTCGCCGCCCACCCCGCCATAGCCCGCGCCGCCGTGATCGTCCGCGAGGACCGGCCCGGCGACAAGAGGCTCGTCGCCTACGCCGTCCCGCTCGCCGGGGCCGCCGCCCCGGCCCCCGCCGCGCTGCGCGCCCACGTCGGCTCGCACCTGCCGGAGCACATGGTGCCCGCGGCCGTCGTCCTCCTCGACGAGCTGCCGCTGACCCCCAACGGCAAACTGGACCGCAGGGCGCTGCCCGCCCCCGACTTCGGCGGCGCGGGCAGCGGCCGGGCCCCGCGCTCCCCGCAGGAGGCGATCCTCGCCGACCTGTTCGCGGAGGTCCTCGGTCTCGACGCCGTCTCCGTCGACGACGGCTTCTTCGACCTGGGCGGGCACTCCCTGCTCGCCACCCGCCTCGTCAACCGGATCCGGTCCGTCTTCGGCGCCGAACTCCCCGTCCGCCAGCTGTTCGAGACGCCCACCGTGGCCGGACTCGCCCCGCACGCCGTGCCCGGCGCCGTCCGGGCGGCCCTCGCCCCCGCGGCGCGGCCCGAGCGGATCCCGCTGTCCTTCGCGCAGCAGCGGCTGTGGTTCCTCAACCAGTTCGAGGGACCGAGCCCCACCTACAACGTGCCGGCCGCGCTCCGGCTCACCGGCAGCGTCGACCGCGCGGCCCTCACCGCCGCCCTGGCCGACCTCGTCACCCGCCACGAGTCCCTGCGCACCGTATTCGCCGAGGACGCCGACGGCGCCCACCAGGTCGTCCTCGACCCGGCCGCCGCCGTCGTCGTGCCCGAGCTCGTCACCACCACCGAAGCCGCGCTGCCCGAGGCCCTCGCGGCCGCCGCCGCCCACGGCTTCGACCTGTCCGCCGAACCGCCCCTGGCCGTCACCCTCTTCGACCTGGGCGAGCGGGACGGCGTACGGGAGCACGTGCTGCTGATCCTGCTGCACCACATCGCGGGCGACGGCGGCTCGATGGGCCCCCTGGCCCGCGACCTGGCCACCGCCTACGCGGCCCGGGTGTCGGGGGCCGAGCCGGGTTGGGCTCCGCTGCCGGTGCAGTACGCGGACTACTCGCTGTGGCAGCGGGAGCTGCTGGGTTCGGAGGACGACGCCGAGAGTGTGGTCGCGGCGCAGTTGGCGTTCTGGAAGGAGCGGCTGGCCGGGCTTCCGGAGGAGTTGGTTTTGCCGGTGGACCGGCCGCGTCCGGCCGTGGCTTCGTACCGGGGTGGTTCGGTGTCCTTCGAGGTCCCGGCGGTGGTGCACGCCCGGCTGGAGGAGGTGGCCCGTGCGCATGGCGCGAGCCCCTTCATGGTCGCGCAGGCGGCCCTGGCGACCCTGCTGTACCAGTTGGGTGCGGGTGAGGACGTCGCGATCGGTACGCCGGTCGCGGGGCGTACGGACGACGCGCTGGAGGACCTGGTCGGGTTCTTCGTGAACACCCTGGTCCTGCGGACGGATCTGTCCGGGGATCCGACCTTCGCCGAGCTGCTGGCCCGCGTACGGGAGGCGGACCTGGCCGCGTACGGGAACCAGGACGTGCCCTTCGAGCGCCTGGTGGAAGTCCTCAACCCGGCCCGATCGATGGCCCGCCACCCCCTCTTCCAGACCGTTCTCACCTGGAACGGCGGCGACGACCAGCGCGCCGCCCTGACCGCCCTCGACGGGCTGCCCGGCCTGGCCGCGGCCCCCGAGCCCGCCGCCACCGGCGTCGCCAAGTTCGACCTCGTGCTGCACCTCACCGCCCGGCCCGCCACCGACGGCGCCCCCGCCGGAGTCGACGGCACCCTCGAATACGCCGTCGACCTCTTCGACCCCGAGAGCGCGGTCACCCTCACCGAACGCTTCGTCCGCGTCCTCGACGCCCTGCTCGCCCGCCCCGACCTGCCCGTCGCCACCGCCGAGATCCTCGGCGACACCGAACGCACCACCATCCTCACCGCGTGGAACGGCACCCTCGCCGAGACGGCCGACGACACCACCCTGCCCGCCCTCTTCGAGGCCCGAGCCGCCGCCACCCCCGACGCGACCGCCCTCGTCTTCCAGGACGACCGCCTCACCTACGGCGAACTCAACGCCCGCGCCAACCGGATGGCCCGGCTGCTCGCCGCCCGCGGCGCCGGACCCGAGCAGTTCGTCGCCCTCGCCCTGCCCCGCTCCACCGACCTCGTCGTCGCCGTCCTCGCCGTCCTCAAGACCGGCGCCGCCTACGTCCCCGTCGACCCCGCCTACCCCGCCGACCGGATCGCCTTCCTGCTCACCGACTCCGACCCGGCCCTCGTCGTCTCCACCACCGAGACCGCGGGCCGGCTCGCCGCCGGCGGCCGGGCCGACCTGCGCTGGCTGCACCTGGACGACCCGGACACCGCCGCCGACCTCGCCGCCCGCCCCGACACCGACCTCGCCGCCCGCCCCGACACCGACCTCGCCGACACCGACCGGCGCGCCCCCCTCGCCCCCCTCCACCCCGCCTACGTCATCTACACCTCCGGCTCCACCGGCACCCCCAAGGGCGTCGTCGTCACCCACCGCAACGTCACCCGGCTGTTCACCGCCACCGACCACTGGTTCGGCTTCGGCCCCGACCAGGTGTGGACGCTCTTCCACTCCTACGCCTTCGACTTCTCCGTCTGGGAACTGTGGGGCCCGCTCCTGCACGGCGGCACCCTCGTCGTCGTCCCGCACGAGACCAGCCGCACCCCGGCCGGCTTCCTCAAGCTGCTCGCCGACGAGCGGGTCACCGTCCTCAACCAGACCCCGTCCGCCTTCTACCAGCTGATGCAGGCCGACGCCGAGGACCCCGACACCGGCCGCCGGCTCGCCCTGCGCCACGTCGTCTTCGGCGGTGAGGCACTCGAACCCGCCCGCCTGGAGGACTGGTACGCCCGGCACGCCGACGACGCCCCCGTCCTCGTCAACATGTACGGCATCACCGAGACGACCGTGCACGTCACCCACCGGGCCCTGGACGCCGCCACCGCCGCCGGCGCCCACCGCAGCCTCATCGGCACCGGCATCCCCGACCTGCGGATCTACGTCCTCGACCGGAGGCTGCGCCCCGTCGCGCCCGGCGTCACCGGCGAGATGTACGTGGCCGGGGCGGGCCTCGCCCGCGGCTACCTCGGCCGCCCCGGCCTGTCCGCGGGACGGTTCGTCGCCGACCCCTTCGGCCCCGCCGGAACCCGCATGTACCGCACCGGCGACCTCGCCCGCTGGGACCGCACCGGTGAACTGGAGTACCTCGGCCGGGCCGACGACCAGGTCAAGATCCGCGGCTTCCGCATCGAACTCGGCGAGATCCAGACCGCCCTGGCCGAACACCCGGCCATCGCCCAGGCCGCCGTCGTCGTCCGCGAGGACAGGCCCGGCGACAAGCAGCTCGTCGGCTACGTCGTCCCCGCCCGCGGCGCCGACCACCCCGAGGCGGCGGCCCTGCGCAAGCACCTCGCCGCCACCCTGCCCGACTACATGCTGCCCGCCGCCTTCGTCACCCTCGACGCGCTGCCCCTCACCGGCAACGGCAAACTGGACCGCCGGGCCCTGCCCGCCCCGCAGCGCACCGCCGCCGCGGCGGGCCGCGCCCCGCGCTCCCCGCAGGAACAGATCCTCTGCCAGATCTTCGCCGAGGTCCTCGCCGTGCCGTCCGTCTCCATCGACGACAGTTTCTTCGAGCTCGGCGGCCACTCCATCCTCGCCACCAAGCTCGCCGGGCGGATCCGCTCCGCCCTCGGCGCCGAACTCACCATCCGGCAGCTCTTCGAGGCCCCGACCGTCGCCGGCCTCGCCGGCTCCCTCACCGCCGCCGACACCCGGCCCGCCCTCACCGCCGACCCCGCCGGCCGGCCCGAACGGATCCCGCTCTCCGCCGCCCAGCGGCGCCTGTGGCTCATGCACGAGATGCAGGGCCCCAGCGCCACCTACAACATGCCCATGGGGCTGCGCCTGACCGGCGACCTCGACCGGGACGCCTTCGCCTCCGCGCTGCGCGACGTCACCGCCCGCCACGAATCCCTGCGCACCCTCTACGCGGCGGACGCCGACGGCGGCCGCCAGCTGATCCAGGACCCCGCCACCGCCCACCCGACCCTGACCTTCGAGGACACCACCGAGGAGGCCCTGCCCGCCGCACTCGCCGCGGCCGCCCGGCACGCCTTCGACCTCACCGCCGAACTCCCGATGCGCGCCTGGCTCTTCCGCACCGCGCCCGAGGAGCACGTGGCCCTGCTGCTCATCCACCACATCGCCGGCGACGGCTGGTCCCTGCCGCTGCTCGCCCGCGACCTGACCACCGCCTACGCAGCCCGCAGCAGCAACACGGCACCCGACTGGACGCCGCTGCCCGTCCAGTACGCCGACTACGCGCTGTGGCAGCACGAACAGCTCGGCGCCGAGGACGACGCGGACAGCCCGCTCGCCCGGCAGCAGGCCTACTGGAAGGAGACCCTCCAGGGCCTGCCCGAGCAGCTGGAGCTGCCCACCGACCGGCCCCGCCCGGCCACCACCGGACACGCCGGCGGCCGCATCGCGTTCCCCGTACCCGCCGAACTCCACCAGAAGATCACCGCGTTGGCGCGGGAGCGGCAGGCCAGCCCCTTCATGGTCGTGCACGCGGCCCTCGCGGCCCTCCTGCACCGGCTCGGCGCCGGCACCGACATCCCCATCGGCACCCCCATCGCGGGCCGCACCGACGACGCCGTCGGGGAGATCATCGGCTTCTTCGTCAACACCCTCGTCCTGCGCACCGACCTCTCCGGCGACCCGTCCTTCGGCGAACTCCTCGCCCGCGTCCGGGAGACCGACCTCGCCGCCTACGCCCACCAGGACGTCCCCTTCGAACGCCTCGTGGAGCTCCTCAACCCGGCCCGCTCGGCCGCCCGCCACCCGCTCTTCCAGGTCGCCCTCGGATTCGACACCGACCAGACCGGATCCTTCGCGGCCGCCCGTGCCCTGCCCGGCCTCACCGTCACCCCCGAGGTCCCCGACCTGGCCATCGCCAAGTTCGACCTGTCCTTCACCTTCGCCGACCGCTACGCCCCCGACGGAACCCCCGTCCCCGGCCTCGACGGCACCGTCGAGTACAGCGCCGACCTGTTCGACGCGGCCACCGCAGAACGCCTCGCCGAGAGGCTCGTACGGATGCTGGAGGCCGTCGTGGCGGCCCCCGACGCGCCCGTCGGCGAAGCCGACCTGCTCGGCGACGACCTGCGCGCCACGATGGTCCACGACTGGAACGACACCGCCCGCCCCCTCACCGACGACACCCTCGCCGCGCTCTTCGAGGAGCAGGCCGCCCGCACCCCCGGCGCCACCGCCGTGGTCTTCGGCGACACGGAACTGTCGTACGCCGGACTCAACGCGCGCGCCAACCGCCTCGCCCACCACCTGCGATCCCTGGGGACCCTGCCCGAATCCCGGATCGGCGTCCTCATGGACCGCTCCGCCGACCTCGTCGTCGCCCTCCTGGCCGTCGTCAAGGCGGGCGGCGCGTACGTACCGCTGAGCGCCTCCTACCCCGACGACCGGATGCGCTGGATCCTCACCGGCACCGGCGCCGACATCCTGCTCACCGACCGCGCCCAGGCCGCCCGCTCCGCCTCCCTGGGCCTGGACGGCCGGCTCCTCCTCGTCGACGACAGCCCCGGGACCGCCGCACACCCCGACACCGACCCGGCCCCGGCCGGCGGCCCGCAGCGCCTCGCGTACGTCATGTTCACCTCCGGCTCCACCGGCACCCCCAAGGGCGTCGCCGTCACCCACCGGGACGTCGCCGCGCTCGCCCGCGACCACCGCTGGTCCGGCGGCACCGTCGACCGGGTGCCGCTGCACTCCCCGCACGCCTGGGACGGCTCCACCTTCGAACTGTGGGCCCCCCTGCTGCACGGCGGCCGCGTCGTCGTCGCACCCCCCGGCGAACTCGACATCGAGTCCCTGCGCACCCTGATCACCGCCAACGGGATCACCTCCCTGTTCATGACCACCGGACTCTTCGGCGTCATGGCCCAGGAACACCCCGAGGCCTTCACCACCGTCCGCCAGGTGTGGACCGGCGGCGACATGGCCTCACCGGCCGCCATGCGCCGGGTCACCGAACACTGCCCCGACACCCGGGTCGTGCACGTCTACGGACCCACCGAGACCACCGTCTTCTCCACCTGCCACCCCGTCCCCGCCGCATCCCTCGACGGCAGCCCCACCACCGTCCCCATCGGCCGCCCCCTCGACAACATGCGGCACTACGTCCTCGACGCCGCCCTGCGCCCCGTCCCGCCCGGCGTCCCCGGCGAGCTGTACATCGGCGGCACCGGCGTCGCCCGCGGCTACTGGGGGCGCGCCGACCTCACCGCCGTACGGTTCGTCGCCGACCCGTACGGCCCCGCCGGCGGCCGGCTCTACCGCACCGGCGACGTGGTCCGCTGGACCGAGGACGGCCTCGTCGAGTTCGTCGGCCGCGCCGACGACCAGGTCAAGGTCCGCGGCTTCCGCATCGAGCTCGGCGAGATCGAGGCCGCGCTCACCGCCCACGCCGCCGTCCGCCGGGCCGTCGTCGTCGTCCGCCAGGACCGCCCCGGCGACAAGAAGCTCGTCGCCTACATCGTCACCGACGGCGCCCCCGCCCCCTACGACGCCCAGGACCTCGCCGCGCACCTCGCCACCGCCCTGCCCGACTACATGGTGCCCGCGGCCGTCGTCGAACTCCCCGAACTGCCCCTGACCAGCGTCGGAAAACTCGACCGCAGGGCCCTGCCCGTCCCCGACTACGGCCGGGGCGCCGGCACCGGCCGCGCCCCGCGCAACCGCCGCGAGGAGATCCTCTGCGGCCTGTTCGCCCAGATCCTCGGCCTCGAACAGGTCGGCATCGACGACGGGTTCTTCGACCTCGGCGGCGACAGCATCATGTCCATCCAGCTCGTCAGCCGCGCCCGCAAGGCCGGCCTGGTCCTCACCGCCCGGGACGTCTTCGTCCACCGCACGGTCGCCGAACTCGCCGCCGCCGTGTCCGAAGACCCCGCAGCCGAGGCAGAGGCCGCCGACGACCAGGGCACGGGCCCGCTGCCCGCCCTGCCCATCACCCACTGGCTCGCCGAACGCGGCGGCGACACCGACCGGTTCAGCCAGTCCACCGTGCTGCGCGTCCCCGGCCGGCTCGGCGAGGACGCCCTGCGCACCGCCGTACAGGCCGTCCTCGACCGGCACGACGCCCTGCGCATGAAGGTCACCCGCCCCGGGACCGGCACCACCGCGTGGGACTGCGAGATCCTGGAGGCCGGAGCCGTCGACGCCGCCGACTGCGTCCGCCGCGTGGACGCCGCCGGCCTCGACGACACGGCCCTGGAAGCCGCCTACACCGCCCTCGCCGACGAGACCGTGGGCCGCCTCGCACCCGCCGAGGCCCGCATGCTCCAGGCCCTGTGGCTGGACCGCGGCCCCGACACCGACGGCGTGCTGCTGCTCACCGTCAACCACCTCGTCGTCGACGGCGTCTCCTGGCGGATCCTGCTGCCCGACCTCCACGAGGCCTGGCAGGCCGCCGCCGCCGGCCAGGCCCCCGACCCGGCACCCGTCGGCACCTCCCTGCGCCGCTGGGCCCAGCGCCTCCAGGCCCAGGCCGCCACCCCCGAACGGGTCGCCGAGACCGCCCTGTGGACCGGCATGCTCCAGCCCTCCGAAGCCCTCATCGGCAGCGCCCCCCTCGACCCGGTCCGCGACACCCACGCCACCGCCGGACGCCTGGAGGTCACCCTCCCCGCCGACACCACCGAAACCCTGCTCACCACCGCCCCCGCCGCCTTCCACGCGGGCGTCGAGGACGTCCTGCTCACCGCCTTCGCCTGGGCGCTCGCCGAATGGCGGCCGGGCGCGGACACCGCCACCCTCGTCGACCTGGAGAGCCACGGCCGCGAGGAGGCGGCCGTCCCCGGCACCGACCTCACCCGCACCGTCGGCTGGTTCACCAGCATGTACCCCGTCCGCCTCGACCCCGGCCGGTTCGACCGCGCCGACGCCCGGCGCGGCGGAGCGGCCGCCGGAACCGTCCTCAAGCGCGTCAAGGAGCAGCTGCGGGAGATCCCCGACCACGGCCTCGGACACGGCCTGCTGCGCCACCTCAACCCGGAGACCGCCCGCGCCTTCGACTCCCTCTCCCGCCCCCAGATCGGCTTCAACTACCTCGGCAGGTTCGTCGAGGAAGCCGCCCCCGACAGCCCCGACGCCTGGACCGTCCACCCCGTGCTGCGCGCCCCGGCGGGCGAGTCCGAGCACACCCCGCTCGCCCACACCCTCGAACTCAACTCGTTCACCGCGGACGCCGGGAACGGCGACGGCCCCCGGCTCACGGCCGTCTGGACCTGGGCCGGCGAACTGCTCGACGTAGAAGTCGTAGAGGAGCTTGCCGAAGCCTTCTTCAGTGCGCTGCGTGCCCTCGCCGCCCACGCCGAACGACCCGACGCCGGCGGGCTCACCCCCTCCGACGTGGCGCTGGCCGAGATCACCCAGAGCGAGATCGAAGAGTTCGAAGACGCCATGGAATTCGAGTGGGAGACGTTGTGAGCCGACCGTCGCGCGTGATCGAGGACATTCTGCCGTTGTCGCCGCTGCAGGAGGGGCTCCTCTTCCACAGCGTGTACGACCAGTCGGCACCCGACATCTACACCGTCCAGCTGGTCTTCCACCTGGACGGGAACCTGGACCACGCGGCGGCCCGCGCCGCCGCGGGGGCCCTGCTCCGGCGCCACCCCAACCTGCGGGTCGCCTTCCGCCAGCGCAAGAACGGCGACTGGGCCCAGCTCGTCCTGGGGGAGGTCCCCCTCCCCTGGCACGACGAGGACCTGCGCACCCTCCCCGAGGACGAGCGGGACGGGGCCGCCGCGCGGATCGTCGCCGACGACCGCGCCCGCCGCTTCGACACCGCCAAGCCCCCGCTGATCCGCTTCACCCTCATACGCCTGGCCGACCGCCGCCACCGCCTGGTGATGACCATCCACCACACCCTGCTCGACGGCTGGTCGCTGCCCATGCTCCTCAAGGAGTTCCAGGCCCTCTACGCGCTGGGCGGCGACGCCCGCGCCCTGCCGCCCGTCCGCCCCTACCGCGACTACCTCACCTGGCTCGGCACCCAGGACCGCGACGCCGCCCGCGCCGCCTGGGCCGACTCCCTCGCCGGCCTGGAGGAGGCCACCCGCCTCGCGCCGCCCGCCGACAGCGGCCGGGTCCCCGTGGAACCGGGCCGGCACGAGTTCGCGATCAGCGAGGAGCGGACCGCGGCCCTCACCGCCCAGGCCCGCGCCCACGGCGTCACCCTCAACACCCTCGTCCAGGCCGCCTGGGCCGTCGTACTCGGTCGCGTCACCGGCCGCGACGACGTCGTCTTCGGCGTCACCGTCAACGGCCGCCCCGCCGAACTCCCCGGCGTCGAGCAGATGGTCGGCCTCTTCATCAACACCCTCCCGCTGCGCGCCCGGCTGCGCCCCGAGGAGTCCCTCGGGGCGCTGGTCACCCGCATCCAGGAGCAGCAGTCCGCGCTCCTGCCCCACCAGTACCTGGGCCTCGCCGAGGTGCAGCAGATCGCCGGCCTCGGCGAACTCTTCGACACCTCCGTCGTCTTCGAGAACTTCCCCTTCGAGGCCGCCCCCGAGCCCACCGCCGACGGCGACCCGGACGACCTGCGGATCGTCGGCGCCCAGAGCCACTCCGCCAACCACTTCGCGCTCAGCCTCGTCGGCATGCCGCAGGACGCCCTGCACTTCAAGCTGTTCCACCAGCCCGACCTCTTCGACGGCCCCGCCGCCCTGGCCATCACCGGCCTGTTCCTGCGCGTCCTCGAGGCCGTCGCCGACCACCCCGAACTCCCCCTCGGCCGCATCGACCTGCTCGCCCCGGCCGAACGCCACCAGGTGCTGCACGCCTGGAACGACACCGCCCGCGAGGTCCCGTACCGCAGCCTGCCCGAGCTGTTCGCCGCCCAGGCCGCCCGCACCCCCGACGCGCCCGCCCTGATCGCCGGCGCCGACCGCCTCACCTACGGCGAACTCGACGCCCGCGCCAACCGGCTCGCCCGCCACCTGCGCGAGCACGGCGCCGGCCCCGACGCACTCGTCGCCATCCGCATGGACCGCTCCGCCGACCTCGCCGTCGCCCTCCTCGGCACCCTCAAGTCCGGCGCCGCCTACGTCCCCGTCGACCCGGAGTACCCGGCGGACCGTATCGCGTACATGCTGGAGGACGCGGCTCCGGCGGTGGTCCTGGACGAACTGCCCGACCTCACCGGCTACTCGGCGGAGCCCCTGGACGTGGCGCTCCACCCCCACCAGAGCGCCTACGTCATCTACACCTCCGGCTCCACCGGCCGCCCCAAGGGCGTCGTCGTCGAGCACGGCTCCGTCGGCGCCTACCTGGTCCGCGCGGGCGAGGTCTACCCGGACGCCTCCGGGGTCTCCCTCGTGCACTCCTCCGTCGCCTTCGACCTCACCGTCACCGCGCTCTACACCCCGCTCACCGTCGGCGGCTGCGTCCGCCTCGCCGACCTCGACGAGCAGGCCGCCACCACCGGCCCCCGCCCCACCTTCCTCAAGGGCACCCCCAGCCACCTGGCCCTGCTGGAGAACCTCCCCGACGAGGTCTCCCCCTCCGGCACCCTCATCCTGGGCGGCGAGGCCCTCCTCGGCGAAACCCTGCGCGGCTGGCGCGCCGCCCACCCCGAGGCCACCGTCATCAACGCGTACGGCCCCACCGAGGCCACCGTCAACTGCCTCGACCACGTCATCGCCCCCGGCACGCCCGTCCCCGCCGGCCCCGTCCCCGTCGGCCGCCCCTTCTGGAACACCCGGGCCCTCGTCCTCGACGCCGCCCTGCGCCCCGTCGCCCCCGGCGTGGCCGGCGAGCTGTACATCGCAGGCGTGGTCCTCGCCCGCGGCTACCTGCGCCGCCCCGGCCTGACCGCCGAACGGTTCCTCGCCGACCCGTACGGCCCGGCCGGCTCCCGCATGTACCGCACCGGAGACGTGGTCCGCTGGACCGAGGACGGCCTCATCGAGTTCGTCGGCCGCGCCGACGACCAGGTCAAACTGCGCGGCTTCCGCATCGAGCTGGGCGAGATCCAGTCCGTGATCGCCGCCTCCGTCTCCGTCGGCCAGTCCGCCGTGATCGTCCGCGAGGACGAGCCCGGAGACCAGCGGCTCGTCGCGTACGCCGTCCAGCGCCCCGGCGCCCCGGCCCTCGACCCGAAGACCCTCCTGGAGGAGGCCGCCGGCCGGCTCCCCGAGTACATGGTCCCCTCGGCCGTCGTCGTCCTCGACGCCCTGCCGCTGACCCCCAACGGCAAGCTGGACCGCAAGGCCCTGCCCGCCCCCGCCGCCGGCCCCGGCACCCTCGCCCGCACCCGGCGCGGCCCCCGCGACCCGCGCGAGGAGATCCTCTGCGACCTGTTCGCCGAGATCCTGCGCGTGCCGTCCGTCTCCATCGACGACAGCTTCTTCGAACTCGGCGGCCACTCCCTGCTCGCCATCCGCCTGGTCAGCCGGGTCCGCTCCTCCCTCGGCCTGGAACTCCCCATCCGGACCCTGTTCGAGTCGCCCACCGTCTCGGCCCTCGCCCGCGCCCTCGGCTCCCGCGGCGTCACCCGCGCCCCCGTGCTGCCCGTCGCCGCCGCCGACCGCCCCGAGCGGATCCCGCTGTCCTTCGCCCAGCGCCGCCTGTGGTTCCTGCACCAGCTGGAAGGCCCCAGCGCCACCTACAACCTGGCCGCGGCCCTGCGCCTGACCGGCCCCGTCGACCCCGAGGCGCTGCGCGCCGCCCTGCACGACGTCGTCGCCCGGCACGAGGCGCTGCGCACCGTCTTCGCGGAGGACACGGTCGGCGCCTACCAGGTGGTCCTCAGCCCGGAGGACGCCCGCCCCGAACTCGTCGTCGCCACCACCACCGAGGCGGAGCTCCCCGGCCGGCTGGCCGAGGCCGCCCGCCACGGCTTCGACCTGAGGCGCGAAGTCCCGATCAGGCTCTGGCTGTTCGAGACCGGCGAGCAGGACCACGCCCTGCTGATCCTGCTGCACCACATCGCGGGCGACGGCTGGTCCACCCCGCTGCTCGCCCGCGACCTCACCGTCGCCTACGCCGCCCGCACCGCCGGCGAGACCCCGCAGTGGGCCCCGCTGCCCGTCCAGTACGCCGACTTCACCCTGTGGCAGGCCGGGCTCCTCGGCTCCGAGGACGACCCCGAGAGCCTCGCCGCCACCCAGCTGGCCCACTGGACCAAAACCCTCGCGGGCCTCCCCGAGGAGCTGGCCCTGCCCGTCGACCGGCCCCGCCCGGCGACCGCCACCTACCGGGGCGCACAGGTCCCGGTCCAGGTCCCGGCCCGCCTCCACGCGGCCCTCGCCGAGTTCGCCCGCGCACAGCAGGCCAGCGTCTTCATGGTCGTCCAGGCCGCCCTGGCCCTGCTGCTGCGCCGCCTCGGCGCCGGGGACGACATCCCGATCGGCACGCCCATCGCCGGCCGCACCGACGACGCCGTCGAGGACCTGGTCGGCTTCTTCGTGAACACCCTCGTCCTGCGCACCGACGTCTCCGGCGACCCGACCTTCGCCGAGCTCGTCGGCCGGGTCCGCGAGGCGGACCTGGCGGCGTACGCCCACCAGGACGTGCCCTTCGAGCGGCTGGTGGAGATCCTCAACCCGGCCCGCTCCATGGCCCGCCACCCGCTCTTCCAGACCATGCTGGCCTTCAACAACAACGACCAGCAGGGCGCCCGCAGCGCCGTGACCCGGCTCTCCGACCTCACGGTCACCGGGCTCCCGGTCGACTCGGGGGTCGCCAAGTTCGACCTGGCGCTCAACCTCGCCGAGTCCTTCGACGAGGAGGGCACCCCGGCCGGGCTGGGCGGCGTACTCGAGTACGCGACGGACCTGTTCGACCACGCCACGGTCGAGTCCCTGGTGGCGCGGTTCGTACGTCTCCTGGACACGGTCATCACCGAACCCGGGCAGCCGGTGGGCCGGGTGGACGTACTGGCCGCGGGGGAGCGGGAGCAGGTGCTGCACGGGTGGAACGCGACCGCGCGTGCCCTGCCGTCCGGCGACGTGGTCTCCCTCTTCGAGGCGCGGGCCGCCGGTGCGCCGGACGCGGTGGCCGTGGTGTCGGGCGGGATCACGTACACGTACGCCGAGCTGGACCAGGCCTCCAACCGGCTCGCGCGCTGGCTGCGCGAGCAGGGTGCGGGTCCGGAGGGCCTGGTCGCGGTGAAGCTGCCGCGTTCGGCCGATCTGGTCGTGGCTCTGCTGGCGGTGTTGAAGTCGGGTGCGGCGTACGTGCCGATCGACCCGGAGTATCCGGCGGACCGTATCGCGTACATGCTGGAGGACGCGGCTCCGGCGGTGGTCCTGGACTCCCTGCCCGACACCTCTGCTTATGCGCCGACGGCCCTGGGCCTGACCGTCCCGGCGGACGCTCCGGCGTACGTCATCTACACCTCGGGCTCCACCGGCCGCCCGAAGGGCGTGGTCGTCCCGCGCGGCGCGCTGCTGAACTTCCTGACCTCGATGCAGGACCGCTTCGAGCTGGGTGCCGGGGACCGCCTGCTGGCGGTGACCACCGTGGCCTTCGACATCGCAGGCCTGGAGCTCTACCTCCCGCTGCTCAACGGCGCCACCGTCGTCCTCGCCGACCGCGACGAGGTCCGCGAGCCGGCGGCCCTGCGCACCCTCATCGAGAGCCGCGGGATCACGGTCATGCAGGCCACCCCGAGCCTGTGGCGCTACGTGGACCCCTCCGTGCTGGGTCAGGTGCGCGTCCTGGCGGGTGGTGAGGCGCTGCCGTCCGATCTGGCGGCGCAGCTGGCCGACCACGCGGCCGCCGTCACGAACCTGTACGGCCCGACGGAGACCACCATCTGGTCCACGGCCTACGAGGTCACCTCGTCCGAGGTCACCATCGGCCGGCCGATCGCCAACACCCAGGTCTACGTCCTGGACGCCGCCCTGCAGCCGGTCCCGGCCGGGGTCGCGGGCGAGCTGTACATCGCGGGGACCGGTCTGGCCCGCGGCTACCTCAAGCGCCCGGGCCTGTCCGCCGAACGCTTCGTCGCGAACCCCTACGGCCCGTCCGGCTCCCGCATGTACCGCACCGGCGACCTCGTCCGCTGGACCAAGAACGGCGAGCTGGACTACCTGTCCCGCGTCGACCAGCAGGTCAAGCTCCGCGGCCACCGCATCGAGCTCGGCGAGATCGAGGCCGCCCTCACCTCCCACGAGGCCGTCGAACAGGCCGCCGTCCTCGTCCGCGAGGACACCCCCGGCGACCAGCGCCTCACCGCCTACCTCGTGCCCAGGACCGGCGTGTCCCTGCCCTCCCAGGCACTGCTGCGCAAGCGCCTCGCCGAGGTGCTGCCCGAGTACATGGTGCCGTCGGCCGTCCTGACCCTCGACGCCCTCCCGCTCACCCCCAACGGCAAGCTCGACCGCCGCGCCCTCCCCGCCCCGGACTTCGGCCCGGACGCCCAGGGCCGCCGCCCGCGCACCCCGCAGGAGGAGATCCTCTGCGGCCTCTTCGGCGAGGTGCTCGGCCTGCCCCGGATCTCCATCGACGACGACTTCTTCGTCAACGGCGGCCACTCCCTCGCCGCCATGCGCCTGGCGGGCAGGATCCGCTCCGTCCTCGGCGTGGAACTCCCCATCGCCCAGCTCTTCGACGCCCCGACCGTGGCCGGCCTGTCCGCCGCCCTCGCCGGCGGCGGCGCCGTACGCCCCGAACTCGCCCCGTACGCACGCCCGGAACGCATCCCGCTGTCCACCGCCCAGCAGCGGCTCTGGTTCCTCAACCAGTTCGAGGGCCCCAACCCCGCCTACAACGTCCCGGCCGCCCTGCGCCTGTCCGGCGCCCTCGACCGCCCGGCCCTCGCCGCCGCCCTGCGCGACGTCATCGCCCGGCACGAGTCCCTGCGCACCGTCTTCGCCGAGGACGCCGACGGCGCCCACCAGGTCGTCCTCGACCCGGCCGACGTCCACCCCGAGCCGCGGATCGTCCCCGTCACCGAGGTCGCCCTCGACCGGGCGATCGGCGACGCGGTCGCCGAGGGCTTCGACCTCGCCGCCGAGATCCCGCTGCGGACCCGGCTGTTCGAGCTGGCGCCCGGCGAACACGCCCTGCTGATCGTGGTCCACCACATCGCCGCCGACGGCGGCTGGTCCATGCCGGTCCTCGTACGCGACCTCACCGTCGCCTACGCGGCCCGTACCGCGGGCGAGGCCCCCGCCTGGACCCCGCTGCCCGTCCAGTACGCCGACTTCACCCTGTGGCAGGCCGAGCTCCTCGGCTCCGAGGAGGACCCCGACAGCCTGGCCGCCCGCCAGCTCGCGTACTGGACCGAAGCCCTCGCCGGACTGCCCGAGGAGCTCGCCCTCCCCGTCGACCGGCCGCGCCCGGCGGTCGGCACCAGGCAGGGCGGCCGGATCCCCTTCCGGATCTCCGCCGAGACGCACGCCCGCCTGGAGGACGTGGCCCGCGACCAGCAGGCCAGCTCCTTCATGGTGGTCCAGGCCGCGCTCGCGCTGCTGCTCGGCCGGCTGGGCGCGGGCGAGGACATCCCGATCGGCACGCCCATCGCGGGCCGTACGGACGACGCCCTGGAAGACCTCGTCGGCTTCTTCGTCAACACCCTCGTGCTGCGCACCGACCTGTCCGGCGACCCCACGTTCGCCGAGCTGGTCGGCCGGGTGCGGAAGACGGACCTGGCGGCGTACGGCAATCAGGACGTGCCCTTCGAGCGCCTGGTGGAGGTCCTCAACCCGACCCGCTCGATGTCCCGGAACCCGCTCTTCCAGACCATGCTGACCTGGAACAACGCCTCCCAGCAGGAGTCCCTGAGCAGCGGTGTCCAACTGCCCGGACTGCGGCTGGCCGGCCACGAGCTGGACACGGGCGTCGCGACCTTCGACCTCCTGTTCGCCGTCACGGACCTGCGCGGCGACAAGGGCGCCCCGGCCGGGCTCCAGGGCACCCTGGAGTACAGCGCGGACCTCTTCGACCCCGAGACGGCCGAGGCCCTCGCGGCCCGACTCGTCCGGGTGCTGGAAGCGGCGACCGCGGATCCGGCCGCTCCGCTCCACCGGGTGGAGATCCTCGCCGACGATGAGCGCGAGCAGCTCCTGACCGCTTGGAACGCGACGGAGACGGGCCACGCCCCGCTGACTCTCCCGGCGATGTTCGAGGCGCGGGTGGCTGCTGCCCCGCACACGCCCGCCGTGCTGGCCGGTGACGGCGGTCTCTCGTACGGGGAGTTGAACGCGTCGGCGAACCGGCTGGCGCGCTGGCTGGCCGATCGGGGTGTGCGTGCGGAGTCGGTGGTGGGTGTTCGCCTGCCGCGTTCGGCGGACCTCGTGGTCGCGATGCTCGCGACGCTGAAGGCGGGCGCGGCGTATCTGCCTCTGGACCCGGAGTATCCGGCGGACCGGATCGCGTACATGGTCGAGGACGCAGCTCCGGCAGTGGTCCTGGACACCCTCCCCGACACGTCGGGATACGAGGACGGGGACCTGAACCTGGCCGTCCCGGCCGAGGCTCCCGCATACGTCATCTACACCTCAGGGTCCACGGGTCGTCCGAAGGGCATCGTGATGCCGGCCGGTGCGGTCCGGAACCTTCTGGCCTGGCACGAGGGAGCCGTTCCGGGTGGTCCCGGCACGGTCACCGCCCAGTTCACGGCTGTCAGCTTCGACGTATCGGTGCAGGAGATCCTCTCCGCGGTCGTCTCGGGCCGGACGCTGGTGGTGTGCCCGGAGGAGGTCCGCCGCGACCCGGCCGCGCTGGCCGCCTGGCTCGCGGAACACCGTGTCGCGGAGCTGTACGCCCCGAACCTGGTCGTCGACGCGGTCTTCGAGGCCGCCCGCGACCTCGCCCTCCCCCTCCCTGACCTGGCGCATGTGGCCCAGGCGGGGGAGGCCCTGACCCTGCGTGAGCCGGTCCGAGCGCACTATGCGGCCGCGGGCCCTGCCTCCGTCCTGCACAACCACTACGGCCCGGCCGAGACGCACGTCGTCACCGCCTACACGCTCCCCGCCGAGCAGGAGGAGTGGCCGCGCGTGGCCCCGATCGGCCGTCCGATCGACAACTGCCGTGCCTACGTACTGGACCGGCACCTGCGCCCCGTCCCGGCCGGCGCCTCCGGCGAGCTGTACCTCTCCGGAGTCCAACTCGCCCGCGGCTACCTCAACCGCCCCGTCCTGACCGCCGAACGGTTCGTCGCGAACCCGTACGACGGCCCCGGCGCCCGCATGTACCGCACCGGCGACCTCGCCCGCTGGACCCGCGACGGCGAGCTCGAATACCTCGGCCGCGCAGACCACCAGGTCAAGCTCCGCGGCTTCCGCATCGAGCTCGGCGAGATCGAGGCCGCGCTCACCTCGCACGCGGCCGTGGCCCGTGCCGCCGTTCTCCTCCGCGAGGACAGCCCCGGTGCCCGCCGCCTCGTCGCCTACGTCGTCCCGCCCACCGGCGAGAGCGTCGAGACCGGTCTGCTGCGCAAGCACCTCGCCTCCGTGCTTCCCGACTACATGGTCCCGGCCGCCTTCGTCACCCTCGAAGCCCTCCCGCTCACCCCCAACGGCAAGCTCGACCGGGCCGCCCTGCCCGCCCCCGACGGTTCGGCGGCAGCCGGCACCGGCCGGGCCCCCCGATCGCCGCAGGAGGAGATCCTCTGCGGGCTGTTCGCCGAAGTCCTGCGGCTGCCCGCCGTGACCGTCGACGACAACTTCTTCGAGCGCGGCGGCCACTCCCTGCTGGTCACCAAGCTCACCAGCCGGATCCGTACCGTCCTCGGCGTGGAGCTGTCCGTACGCCGGCTCTTCGAGACGCCCACCGTGGCGTCCCTCGCCGGATCCCTCTCCACCGCCGACCGGGCCCGCGGAGCCGTCGTACGGGCCGAGACGCGGCCCGAGCGGATCCCGCTGTCCTTCGCGCAGCAGCGCCTGTGGTTCCTGCACCGGCTGGAGGGCCCCAGCGCCACCTACAACCTGTCCACCGCCCTGCGCCTCACCGGGCCCGTGGACCGCGAGGCCCTTGCCGCCGCCCTGCACGACGTACTCGCCCGCCACGAGTCCCTGCGCACCGTCTTCGCGGAGGACGCGGACGGCGCCTACCAGGTGGTCCTGGAACCGGAAGCCGCGCGCCCCGCACCGGACTTCGCCACCACCACCGAGGCGGAACTGGCGGACCGGCTGGCGCAGGCCGCCCGCCACGGCTTCGACCTCACCCGCGAAGTCCCGCTCAAGCTGTCGCTGTTCGAGGTCGGCGAGCAGGACCACGTACTGCTGATCCTGCTGCACCACATCGCGGGCGACGGCTGGTCCACCCCGCTCCTCGCCCGCGACCTGACCCGCGCCTACGCGGCGCGGAGCGCCGGCGGAGCACCGGACTGGGCGCCGCTGCCCGTCCAGTACGCCGACTACACCCTGTGGCAGCGGGCCGCCCTCGGTTCCGCCGAGGAGGACGGGAGCGCGCTCGGGCGGCAGCTCGCGCACTGGAAGGACGTACTGGCCGGGCTCCCCGAGGAGATCGCCCTCCCCACCGACCGGCCGCGTCCCGCGGTCGCCACGTACCGGGGCGACCTCGTCCCGGTGGAGATCCCGGCCGCGCTCCACGCGGCGCTCGCGGGCGTGGCACGGGACCGGCAGGCCAGCCTCTTCATGGTCGTCCAGGCGGCCTTCGCAGCCCTGCTGCACCGGCTCGGCGCAGGCGACGACATCCCGGTGGGCACGCCCATCGCGGGCCGTACGGACGACGCGCTGGAGGACCTGGTCGGCTTCTTCGTCAACACGCTCGTGCTGCGGACCGACGTCTCCGGCGACCCGACCTTCGCCGAGCTCGTCGGCCGGGTCCGCGAGGCGGACCTGGCGGCGTACGCCCACCAGGACGTGCCCTTCGAGCAGCTGGTCGAGGCCCTCAACCCGAACCGCTCGCTCTCCCGGCACCCGCTCTTCCAGACGATGCTGCTCTGGAACAACAACGACCAGAGCCTCGGCGCGGACGCCGTCGGAGCCCTCGCCGAACTCACCGTGGCCCCGCTGCCGGTCGCGGCCGGCGTCGCCAAGACGGACCTCTCGCTGAACCTCGCCGAGTCCTTCGACGAGCAGGGCGCGCCCGCCGGTCTGCGCGGCGCGCTCGACTTCGCGACGGACCTCTTCGACCCGGCGTCGGCGCGGACGCTGGTGGCCCGCTTCGAGCGGCTCCTGGCGGCCGTCGCCGCCGACCCCGAGCTGCGCGTGCGCGACATCGACGTGCTGGGGGCGGGGGAGCGGGAGCAGGTGCTCTACGGGTGGAACGCGACCGCGCGTGCCCTGCCGTCGGGCGACGTGGTCTCCCTCTTCGAGGCGCGGGCCGCCGGTGCGCCGGATGCGGTGGCCGTGGTGTCGGGCGGGGTCTCGTACTCGTACGGGGAGTTGGACGCGGCGTCGAACCGTCTGGCGCGGTGGCTGCGCGAGCAGGGTGCGGGTCCGGAGGGCCTGGTCGCGGTGAAGCTGCCGCGTTCGGCCGATCTGGTGGTCGCGTTGGTGGCCGTGTTGAAGTCGGGTGCGGCGTACGTGCCGATCGACCCGGAGTATCCGGCGGACCGTATCGCGTACATGCTGGAGGACGCGGCCCCGGCGGTGGTCCTGGACGAGCTGCCGGACGTCTCCGGCTACTCGGCCGAGGCATTGGAGCTGGTCGTTCCGGCGGATGCTCCGGCGTACGTGATCTACACGTCGGGTTCGACGGGCCGCCCGAAGGGCGTGGTCGTGCCGCGCGGCGCGCTGCTGAACTTCCTCACGGGCATGCAGGACCGCTTCGAGCTGGGCGCCGAGGACCGCCTGCTGGCCGTCACCACCGTGGCCTTCGACATCGCGGGCCTGGAGATCTACCTCCCCCTCCTCAACGGTGCCTCCGTCGTCCTCGCCGACCGCGAGGCCGTCCAGGACCCGGCCGTCCTCGTCCGCCGGCTGGCGCAGGCCACGGTGGTCCAGGCGACCCCGAGCCTCTGGCACGCCCTGCTTGCCGAGGACCCGGCCGCCCTGCGCGGCGTACGCGTCCTGGCGGGTGGTGAGGCGCTGCCGTCCGATCTGGCGGCGCAGCTGGCCGACCACGCGGCGTCCGTGACGAACCTGTACGGGCCGACGGAGACGACCATCTGGTCCACGGCCACCGAGGTGACGTCCGCCGAGGTCACCATCGGCCGGCCGATCGCCAACACCCAGGTCTACGTGCTCGACGCGTCCCTCCGGCCCGTTCCGGCCGGGGTCGCGGGAGAGCTCTACATCGCGGGCACCGGCCTCGCCCGCGGCTACCTCAACCGGCCCGGCCTCTCCGCCGAACGCTTCGTGGCGAACCCCTACGGCCCGTCCGGCTCCCGCATGTACCGCACGGGCGACCTGGTCCGCTGGACCGCCGACGGAGAGCTGGACTACCTGTCCCGGGTGGACCAGCAGGTCAAGCTCCGCGGCTTCCGCATCGAGCTCGGCGAGGTCGAAGCGGCCCTGGCCTCCCACGAGGCCGTCGCCCGCGCCGCCGCGCTCGTCCGCGAGGACACCCCCGGCGACAAGCGCCTGGTCGGCTATGTAGTTCCCGTAGAGGGCGGCTCACTAGAAGTGAATGAGCTGCGCAGGCACGTCAGTGCCTCGCTGCCGGGATACATGGTGCCCTCGTCCGTCGTCCAGCTCGACACCCTGCCGCTGACCCCGAACGGCAAGCTCGACCGATCCGCCCTCCCCGCCCCCGACCACCGCACGGCCTCCTCCGGCCGGGCGCCGCGCACGGAACGCGAAGAGCTGCTGTGCGGGCTGTTCGCCGAGGTGCTGAAGACCGACGCCGTCACCATCGACGACGACTTCTTCGACCTCGGCGGGCACTCGCTGCTCGCCACCAAGCTGCTCAGCCGGCTGCGGTCCGCGCTCGGTGTCGAGGTCCCGGTCCGCGTCTTCTTCGAAGCGCCGACCGTGGCCACGCTCGGCGAAGCGGTGGCGGAGCTGGAATCGCGGAACAGGGCCACCAAGTCCGTCTCCCGGCCGGCGCTGCGCCCGATGCTCAGGCCGAAGGAGAACTCGTGATTCCGCTGTCGTTCGCGCAACGCCGCCTCTGGTTCCTGCAACAGCTGGAGGGCGCCAACTCCCTCTACAACATCCCGACCGCGCTGCGCCTGACCGGAACGCCGGACCTCCCGGCGCTCCGGGCGGCGCTCGGCGACCTGGTGGCCCGGCACGACAGCCTGCGCACCCTGATCGCCGACGGTCCGGACGGCGCCCACCAGGTGGTACTGGCGGCCGGGTCCGCCACCCCGGAGCTCACGGTCGTCCCGGCCGGAGCCCCGGGGGACCCGGCCGCGCTGGAGGCGGCGCTCGCGGAGGCGGTCCGTACGCCCTTCGACCTGGCCGCCGACCTCCCCCTGCGGGTCTGGCTGTTCGAGCAGGGGCAGGAGCAGTACGTGCTGCTCCTGCTCCTGCACCACATCGCGGGCGACGGCTGGTCGCAGCCGCTGCTCGTCCGCGACCTGGTCACCGCGTACGCCGCCCGCGCCGCCGGCGGTCAGGAGCCCGACTGGGAGCCGCTGCCCGTCCAGTACACGGACTTCACCCTGTGGCAGCGCGAGGTGCTCGGCTCCGAGGACGACCCCGACAGCGTCGTCTCGCAGCAGCTCGACCACTGGCGTACGGCGCTGGCCGGCCTCCCGGAGGAGCTCGCCCTCCCCACCGACCGGCCGCGCCCCGCCACCGCCTCCCACCGCGGCGACACCGTCACCTTCAGGGTCCCGGCGGACGCGCACGCGCGGCTCGCCGCCGTGGCGCGCGAGCAGCACGCCTCGCTGTTCATGGTGGTGCAGGCGGCCCTGGCGGTGCTGCTGCACCGGCTCGGCGCCGGCGAGGATATCCCCATCGGCACGCCCATCGCGGGCCGTACGGACGACGCGCTCGAAGAGCTGATCGGCTACTTCGTCAACACCCTGGTGCTGCGGACCGACCTGTCCGGGGACCCGGCCTTCACCGAACTCGTCCGGCGTACCCGCGAGGCCTCCCTGGCCGCGTACGAGAACCAGGACGTGCCCTTCGAGCGCCTGGTCGAGGTCCTCAACCCGCCCCGCTCCAAGGGGCGGCACCCGCTCTTCCAGACCTCGTTCACCTGGGACAACAACGACCGCAGCGCCGCCCGCGCCGCGCTCGCCGAGCTTCCCGGCCTGACGGTCGAGGGCCACCCCGTCGCGAGCGCGTCCGCCCGCTTCGACCTGGCCTTCAGCATCTCCGAGGCGGCCGGGGACCGGCACGCCGGTCTCGTGGGCGCGCTGACCTACGCCACCGACCTCTACGACCGCTCCACCGCCCAGGCCCTCGCCGACCGCCTGGTGCACGTCCTCACCCGGCTCGCCGCCGACCCGGACCTGCCGGTCGGGCGGGTGGCCGTGCTGGGGGCGGGGGAGCGGGGGCAGCTCCTCGACGCGTGGAACGCGACCGCCCGCGAGCTGCCCGCCGCCGATGTGGTCGGGCTGTTCGCGTCCCGGGCGGCCGGTGCGCCGGATGCGGTGGCCGTCGTGTCGGGTGAGGTCTCGTACTCGTACGGGGAGTTGGACCAGGCCTCCAACCGTCTCGCGCGGTGGCTGCGTGAGCAGGGTGCGGGTCCGGAGCGGCTGGTTGCCGTGACGCTGCCGCGTTCGGCGGACCTGGTGGTCGCGTTGCTGGCGGTGCTGAAGTCGGGTGCGGCGTACGTGCCGATCGACCCGGAGTACCCGGCGGACCGTATCGCGTACATGTTGGAGGACGCGGCCACGGCGGTGGTGCTGGACGAGCTGCCCGACACGTCCGCGTACTCTGCGGAGGCCTTGGACCTGGTCGTTTCGGCGGACGCTCCGGCCTACGTGATCTACACCTCCGGCTCGACGGGCCGCCCGAAGGGCGTGGTCGTGCCGCGCGGTGCGCTCCTGAACTTCCTGACCGCCATGCAGGATCGTTTCGCCCTCACCCCCGAGGACTGCCTGCTGGCCGTCACCACCGTGGCCTTCGACATCGCAGGCCTGGAGCTGTACCTGCCGCTGCTGAACGGCGCCTCCGTCGTCCTCGCCGACCACGAGCAGGCCCGGGACCCCGAGGCCCTGCGGTCCCTGATCGAGACGCGGTCCGTCACGGTCATGCAGGCCACCCCGAGCCTTTGGCGGTTCGTGGACCCGCAGGCCCTGACCGGAGTGCGCGTCCTCGTGGGCGGCGAGGCGCTGCCGTCCGATCTGGCGGCCACCCTCGCCGACCACGCGGCCTCCGTGACGAACCTGTACGGCCCGACGGAGACCACCATCTGGTCCACGGCGGAGCAGGTGCTCGGCGGTCAGACCGTGTCGATCGGCGGTCCCATCGCCAACACGCAGGTGTACGTGCTCGACGCGGCCCTGCAGCCGGTCCCGGCCGGAGTCCCCGGCGAGCTGTACATCGCGGGCACCGGCCTGGCGCGCGGCTACCTCAAGCGGCCGGGCCTGTCCGCCGAGCGGTTCGTGGCGAACCCGTACGGCCCGTCCGGCTCGCGGATGTACCGCACGGGCGACCTGGTCCGCTGGACGGCCGACGGCCGCCTCGACTACCTCTCCCGCGTCGACCAGCAGGTCAAGCTCCGCGGCTACCGCATCGAGCTCGGCGAGATCGAAGCCGCCCTCACCGCCCACGAGGCCATCGCCCGCGCCGCCGTCCTCGTGCGCGAGGACACCCCCGGTGACAAGCGCCTCGTCGCCTACCTCGTCGTCCCCGGCGGCAAGGCCACCCCCGAGCGGACCGCCGCCCTGCGCGCCCGGCTGGCCGAGGTGCTGCCCGAGTACATGGTCCCCTCCGCCTTCGTCGCCCTCGACGCGCTCCCGCTCACCCCCAACGGCAAACTCGACCGGCGTGCGCTGCCCGCCCCCGACTACGAGCCCGCCGCCCCCGGCCGCGCCCCGCGCACCCCGCAGGAGGAGATCCTCTGTGGCATCTTCGCCGAGGTCCTGGGCGCGCCGGCCCCGCTCTCCATCGACGACGACTTCTTCGAGAACGGCGGGCACTCCCTCCTCGCGATCCGGCTCATGAGCCGCGTCCGGGCCGCCCTCGACGTCGACCTGCCGATGAGCGCCCTCTTCGACGCCCCGACCGTGGCCGGCCTCACCGCCGCCCTCTCGGGAACCGGGACCGCCCGCCCCGAGCTCACCGCTGCCGCCGTGCGCCCGGAGCGCATCCCGCTGTCCTTCGCCCAGCAGCGCCTGTGGTTCCTCAACCAGTTCGACGGCCCCAGCCCCGCCTACAACGTGCCCGTCGCCCTGCGCCTGTCCGGGCCGCTCGACCGCCCGGCCCTCACCGCCGCCCTGCACGACATCGTCGTCCGGCACGAGTCCCTGCGTACCGTCTTCGCGGAGGACGCGGACGGCGCGTACCAGGTGGTCCTCGACCCCGAGGCGGCCCGCGCCGCCCCGCGCGTGGTCGCGGTCGACGAGGACGGACTCGCCGAGGCGCTGGCGCTCGGCGCCGCCCACACCTTCGACCTCTCCGCCGAACCCCCCGTCCACACCCGGCTGTTCACCCTCGCACCCGAGGAGCACGTGCTCCTCGTCGTCGTCCACCACATCGCGGGCGACGGCGGCTGGTCCACGCCCGTCCTGATCCGCGACCTGGCCACCGCGTACGCGGCCCGCACGGCCGGGGAGGAGCCCGGCTGGGCCCCGCTCCCCGTCCAGTACGCGGACTACACGCTCTGGCAGGCGCGGCTCCTCGGCTCCGAGGACGACCCGGACAGCCTGGCCGCCCGCCAGGTCTCCTACTGGCGCGAGGCCCTCGCCGGGCTCCCGGACGAACTCGACCTGCCCACCGACCGGCCCCGCCCGGCGGTGGCCGGCCACCGCGGCGGCGAGGTGCCGATCGCGATGCCAGCCGAACTCCACGCGCTGACCGCCGAGTTCGCGGGCAGGCAGCAGGCGAGTGTCTTCATGGTCGTCCAGGCGGCCCTCTCCGTGCTGCTGCACCGCCTCGGCGCGGGCGACGACATCCCGATCGGCACGCCCGTCGCCGGCCGTACGGACGACGCCCTGAACGACCTGGTCGGCTTCTTCGTGAACACGCTCGTCCTGCGGACCGACGTCTCCGGCGACCCGACGTTCGCCGAGCTCGTCGGCCGGGTCCGGCAGGCGGACCTGGCGGCGTACGCGCACCAGGACGTGCCCTTCGAGCGGCTGGTGGAGGCCCTGAACCCGGCCCGCTCGATGTCCCGGCACCCGCTCTTCCAGACCATGCTGGCCTTCAACAGCGTCGACCAGCAGGACACGATGAACGGCGCCGGCGGGCTGCTGCCCGGCCTCACGGTCGCGGGCGAGCCGGTGGGCACCGGCGCGGCCACCTTCGACCTCCGCTTCGCGATCGACGCCGAGCTGAACGGCGTACTCGAATACGCGACGGACCTCTTCGATCACGCGTCGGCCGAGTCGCTCGTGGCGCGGTTCGTACGCCTCCTGGAAGCGCTGGTCACCGGTCCGGACGTGCCGGTGGGCCGGGTGGACGTGCTGGCCGCGGGGGAGCGGGAGCAGGTGCTGCACGGGTGGAACGCGACCGCGCGTGCCCTGCCGTCCGGCGACGTGGTCTCCCTCTTCGAGGCGCGGGCGGCGGCTGTGCCGCAGGCCCTGGCGGTCCGGTCGGGCGAGGTCTCGTACGCGTACGGGGAGTTGGACGCGGCGTCGAACCGTCTGGCGCGCTGGCTGCGCGATCAGGGTGCGGGGCCGGAGGGCCTGGTCGCGGTGAAGCTGCCGCGTTCGGCCGATCTGGTCGTGGCTCTGCTGGCGGTGTTGAAGTCGGGTGCGGCGTACGTGCCGATCGACCCCGAGTACCCGGCGGACCGTATCGCGTACATGTTGGAGGACGCGGCTCCGGCGGTTGTGCTGGAGGAGCTGCCGGACGTCTCCGGCTACTCGGCCGAGGCCCTGGACCTGGTCGTTTCGGCGGATGCTCCGGCGTACGTGATCTACACGTCGGGTTCGACGGGCCGCCCGAAGGGCGTGGTCGTTCCGCGTGGCGCGCTGCTGAACTTCCTGACCTCGATGCAGGACCGCTTCGCGCTGGGCGCCGAGGACCGCCTGCTGGCCGTCACCACCGTAGCCTTCGACATCGCAGGGCTGGAGCTCTACCTCCCGCTGCTCAACGGCGCGACCGTCGTCCTGGCCGACCGGGACGAGGTCCGCGACCCCGAAGCCCTCCACACCCTCATCGAGAGCCGCGGGATCACGGTCATGCAGGCCACCCCGAGCCTGTGGCGTTACGTGGACCCGTCCGTGCTGGGCGCGGTCCGCGTCCTGGCGGGCGGTGAGGCGCTGCCGTCCGATCTGGCGGCCACTCTCGCCGACCACGCGGCCGCCGTCACGAACCTGTACGGGCCGACGGAGACCACCATCTGGTCCACGGCCACCGAGATCACCTCGTCCGAGGTCACCATCGGCCGGCCGATCGCCAACACCCAGGTCTACGTCCTGGACGCCGCCCTGCAGCCGGTCCCGGCCGGGGTCGCGGGCGAGCTGTACATCGCGGGCACCGGCCTCGCACGCGGCTACCTCAACCGGCCCGGTCTCTCCGCCGAACGCTTCGTCGCGAACCCGTACGGGGACCCCGGCTCCCGCATGTACCGCACCGGCGACCTGGTCCGCTGGACCAAGGACGGCGAGCTCGTCTACGTCTCCCGGGTCGACCAGCAGGTCAAGCTGCGCGGCTTCCGCATCGAACTGGGCGAGGTCGAGGCGGCCCTGGCCTCCCACGAGGCCGTCGCCCGCGCCGCCGCGCTCGTCCGCGAGGACGCCCCCGGCGACCAGCGCCTCGTCGTCTACCTCGTCCCCGCGCAGCCCGGTGAGGCGCTGGACGGCGTACTGCTGCGCAAGCACCTGGCGGCCGTACTCCCCGACTACATGCTGCCCGCGGCCTTCGTCACCCTCGAAGCCCTCCCGCTCACCCCCAACGGCAAGCTCGACCGCCGCGCCCTCCCCGTCCCCGACGACGAGCCCGGAGGCCTCGGCCGCGCCCCGCGCTCCCCGCAGGAGGAGATCCTCTGCGGCCTCTTCGCTGAGGTCCTCGCCACCTCGGCGCCCGTCTCCATCGACGACGACTTCTTCGCGCGCGGCGGACACTCGCTGCTCGCCACGAAGCTCGCCGCCCGCATCCGGTCCGTCTTCGGGGCCGAGGTGTCGGTCCGCCGGCTGTTCGAGACGCCGACCGTCGCGGGCCTCGCCCCGTACCTCGCCACCGCCGACTCCGCCCGCGCGGCCGTCACCGCGGGGCCCCGCCCCGAGCGGATCCCGCTCTCCCACGCCCAGCAGCGGCTCTGGTTCCTCAACCAGTTCGACGGATCGAGCCCCGTCTACAACCTCACCACCGCCCTCCGCCTGACCGGCCCGCTGGAGCAGGAGGCGCTCGCCGCCGCCCTGCACGACCTCGTCGTCCGGCACGAGTCCCTGCGTACCGTCTTCGCCGAGGACGACCAGGGCGTGCACCAGATCGTGCTGCCCGCCGACGAGGCCCACCCCGGCCTGGCCGTCTCCGCCGTCACCGACGAGCGCGAACTGGAGGCGGGGATCGCGGAGGCGGCCGGGTACGCCTTCGACCTGTCCCACGAACTCCCCGTCCACCTGCGCCTGTTCGAGCTGGCGCCGGAAGAGCACGTCGTCGTCCTCGTCCTGCACCACATCGCGGGCGACGGCTGGTCCCTGCCGCTCGTCGCCCGCGACCTGGCCACCGCGTACGCGGCCCGGGTCTCGGGCGCCGAGCCGGGTTGGGCTCCGCTGCCGGTGCAGTACGCGGACTACTCGCTGTGGCAGCGGGAGCTGCTGGGTTCGGAGGACGACGCCGAGAGTGTGGTCGCGGCGCAGTTGGCGTTCTGGAAGGAGCGGCTGGCCGGGCTTCCGGAGGAGTTGGTTTTGCCGGTGGACCGGCCGCGTCCGGCCGTGGCTTCGTACCGGGGTGGTTCGGTGTCCTTCGAGGTCCCGGCGGCGGTGCACGCCCGCCTGGAGGAGGTGGCCCGTGCGCATGGCGCGAGCCCCTTCATGGTCGCGCAGGCGGCCCTGGCGACCCTGCTGTACCAGTTGGGTGCGGGTGAGGACGTCGCGATCGGTACGCCGGTCGCGGGGCGTACGGACGACGCGCTGGAGGACCTGGTCGGGTTCTTCGTGAACACCCTGGTCCTGCGGACGGATCTGTCCGGGGATCCGACCTTCGCCGAGCTGCTGGTCCGCGTACGGGAGGCGGACCTGGCGGCGTACGGGAACCAGGACGTGCCCTTCGAGCGCCTCGTGGAAGTCCTCAACCCGGCCCGGTCCATGGCCCGCCACCCCCTCTTCCAGACCATGCTGATGTGGGACAACACCGACCGGGACCGGGCCGTCGAAGCCGTCGGGCGGCTCGGCGGGCTCACCCTGTCCGAGCGGGCCGTGGCCGGCGGCTCCGCCAAGTTCGACCTTCTGCTCTCCCTCTCCGAGGGCGCGCCGGGCACCGGCCTCCACGGCACCCTCGAATACGCCGTCGACCTCTTCGACCCCGACACCGCCCGGACGCTCACCGAACGCTTCGTCCGGGTGCTGGAAGCGGTGACGGAGGAGCCGTCCGCACCCGTGCACCGGGTGGAGATCCTCTCCGGCGCCGAGCGCGAGCAGCTCCTGACCGCCTGGAACGCCACCGAGACGCCGCACGCCCCGCTCACTCTCCCCGCCATGTTCGAGGCGCGGGTGGCTGCTGCCCCGCACACGCCCGCCGTGCTGGCCGGTGACGGCGGTCTCTCGTACGGGGAGTTGAACGCGTCGGCGAACCGGCTGGCGCGCTGGCTGGCCGATCGGGGTGTGCGTGCGGAGTCGGTGGTGGGCGTTCGCCTGCCGCGTTCGGCGGACCTCGTCGTGGCGATGCTCGCGACGCTGAAGGCGGGCGCGGCGTATCTGCCTCTGGACCCGGAGTATCCGGCGGACCGGATCGCGTACATGGTCGAGGACGCAGCTCCGGCAGTGGTCCTGGACACCCTCCCCGACACGTCGGGATACGAGGACGGGGACCTGAACCTGGCCGTCCCGGCCGAGGCTCCCGCATACGTCATCTACACCTCAGGGTCCACGGGTCGCCCGAAGGGCATCGTGATGCCGGCCGGTGCGGTCCGGAACCTTCTGGCCTGGCACGAGGGAGCCGTTCCGGGCGGTCCCGGCACGGTCACCGCCCAGTTCACCGCCGTCAGCTTCGACGTATCGGTGCAGGAGATCCTCTCCGCGGTCGTCTCGGGCCGGACGCTGGTGGTGTGCCCGGAGGAGGTCCGCCGCGACCCGGCCGCGCTGGCCGCCTGGCTCGCGGAACACCGTGTCGCGGAGCTGTACGCCCCGAACCTGGTCGTCGACGCGGTCTTCGAAGCCGCCCGCGACCTCGCCCTCCCCCTCCCTGACCTGGCGCATGTGGCCCAGGCGGGGGAGGCCCTGACCCTGCGTGAGCCGGTCCGAGCGCACTATGCGGCCGCGGGCCCTGCCTCCGTCCTGCACAACCACTACGGCCCGGCCGAGACGCACGTCGTCACCGCCTACACGCTCCCCGCCGAGCAGGAGGAGTGGCCGCGCGTGGCCCCGATCGGCCGTCCGATCGACAACTGCCGTGCCTACGTCCTGGACCGGCACCTGCGCCCCGTCCCGGCCGGCGCCTCCGGCGAGCTGTACCTCTCCGGAGTCCAACTCGCCCGCGGCTACCTCAACCGCCCCGTCCTGACCGCCGAACGGTTCGTCGCGAACCCGTACGACGGCCCCGGCGCCCGCATGTACCGCACCGGCGACCTCGCCCGCTGGACCCGCGACGGCGAGCTCGAATACCTCGGCCGCGCAGACCACCAGGTCAAGCTCCGCGGCTTCCGCATCGAGCTCGGCGAGATCGAAGCGGCCCTGACCTCCCACGAAACGGTCGTCCGCGCCGCCGTCCTGCTCCGTGAGGACAGCCCCGGTGCCCGCCGCCTCGTCGGCTACGTCGTCCCGCCCACCGGCGGCGCCATCGACCACGGGGCGCTGCGCGCGCGGCTGGCCTCCGCCCTCCCCGACTACATGGTCCCGGCCGCCTTCGTCACCCTCGAATCCCTCCCGCTCACCCCCAACGGCAAGCTCGACCGGGCCGCCCTGCCCGCCCCCGAGACCGGACCGGCCACCGAGGCCCGGCCGCCCCGGGGCCCGCGCGAGGAGATCCTGCTGGGCCTGTTCGCGGAGGTCCTGCAGGCGGACGACCTCACCATCGAGGACAACTTCTTCGAGCGCGGCGGACACTCCCTGCTCGCCACCCGACTCACCACCCGCATCCGCGGCGCCCTCGGCATCGACCTGCCCGTCCGCCGCCTCTTCGAGGCCCCCACGGTCGCCGCGCTCGCCGCGGGCCTCGCCGACTCCACGCCGTACGATCCGGCCGCCTCACTGCGCCCGCTGCTGCCGCTGCGCGCCACCGGCCCGCTGCCCCCGCTGTTCTGCGTCCACCCGGCGGCCGGCGCGAGCTGGTGCTACGCGGCGCTGCTCCCGCACCTGGACCCGCGCCAGCCGGTCTACGGCCTCCAGGCCCCCGGCCTCGCCGACGAAGCCCCGGACACCGCGGGCCCGGCCACGGTGGCCGAGCTGGCCGCCGCGTACGTGGACCGCATCCGGGAAGTGCGCCCCCGAGGCCCGTACCGGCTGCTCGGCTGGTCCTTCGGGGGCCAGGTCGCGCACGCCATGGCCACCCTGCTCCAGGAGCGCGGCGAGGAGGTCGAGCTGCTCGCGATCCTCGACACCCTGCCCAGCACCCCAGGTGTCCCGGCGCCGACCGAACCGGAGCTGGTCGCGGCGCAGCTGCAGGCGGTCGGCTTCGCGTACGATCCCGCGGCGGACGGGCCGCTCGACGCGCACGTTCCCCGCTACCTGGAGCACATCCGCGCGCAGAACCCCTCCCTCGCCGACTTCGGCGACGCCGAGCTGCTGCGGATGACCCGGGCGCACCTGACGAGCCTGCGGCTCATGCACACGTACGCCGCCCCCGCCCGCTTCGACGGCGATCTGCTCTTCTTCAGGGCGACCGGAGGGGGCGGTTCCACGGCGGAACAGGCCGCTGAACTGGACGTAGAGAATCCGCATAGCCCCGGTTGGAAGCCTTATCTGAGCGGGGCTGTACACAGCTTCGACGTCTTCTCCGACCACGAAGGGATGCTGAGTGATTCCGTTACCGCGGCTCTCATCGGCCGGACCCTCGCCCGGTCCCTGGCAGACCTCGACACGCGTGCCGGCACCTGACTTTCGTCAGGTGCCGGGGATGCCGATCGCTCACTGCGGCAGCCCCGTCCCCGTCCGTAATTTGAGGTCATCGGAAGCCGCCGGCCGCCGCCCGACGGAAGCCAGACGAGAGGAACGACTCACATGATCACCCTTCAGGGCCTGACCAAGCGCTACGGGGACAAGACCGCGGTCGACGATCTCTCCCTGGAGATCATGCCCGGGAAGATCACCGGGTTCCTCGGTCCCAACGGCGCCGGCAAGTCGACGACGATGCGGATGATCCTCGGGCTGGACCTGCCCACCTCGGGCCAGGCCCTGGTCAACGGCCGTCCGTACGCCCAGATCCCCAACCCCCTCTGCGAGATCGGCGCCCTGCTGGACGCCAAGGCCGTCCACCCCAGCCGCAGCGCCCGCAACCACCTGCGGGCCATGGCCCTCAGCCACGGCCTGCCCCTGAGCCGGGTCGAGGAGGTGCTCGACGCGGTCGGCCTGGCGGATGTCGCCGACCGCAAGGCGGGCGGCTTCTCGCTCGGCATGGGACAGCGCCTCGGCATCGCCGGCGCCCTCCTCGGCGACCCGCAGGTGCTGATGCTGGACGAGCCGGTCAACGGACTGGACCCGGACGGCGTCCGCTGGATCCGCCAGTTCCTGCGCTCGCTGGCGGCGGAGGGCCGCACGGTCTTCATCTCCAGCCACCTCATGAGCGAGATGGAGCTGACCGCCGACCGCCTCATCGTGATCGGCAAGGGCCGCCTCATCGCCGACACCGGCATGGAGGAGCTCCTCGCCAGCCACGCCGGCGGCACGGTCCGCGTCCGCGGTCCGGAGAGCGGCGCCCTGCACGGCCTGGTGAGCGCGCTCGCCGGCTACGCGGCCGACGTCCAGTGGGCGGGCTCCAACGAGCTGATCGTCTCGGGCGCGACCGTCGAGCAGGTCGGCGACCTGGCCCACGAGATGGGAGTGCGGCTGCACGAACTGCGCGCGGTGGAGGCCTCGCTGGAGCAGGTCTACATGGAACTGACGGCGGACAGCGTCGAGTACGGCAACTCCGCCTTTCAGCAGCACACCGCCGCGACCGCGACCCGCGCCTGAGCCCCCCGCCCCCCGCACACCTCCCGAGAAGGCGATCACCATGACCGCAACCACCCCTCTGGCAACCCTCACCACCACCCGGACGGACTCGGGCCTGCGGGGCGCGATCGCGGCGGAGTGGATGAAGCTCCGCTCCCTCCGCTCGACCCTCTGGTTCGTCCTCGGCTCCGTCGCGAGCATGGTGCTGATCTCCCCGTTCGCCGCGATGACGATGACCTCGAACCTGAAGGGCGTGGCGGGCGCGGAGGACTCGATCGACGCGGCGAGCATCGGCGTCAGCACCATCAGCTACTTCATCATCTTCATCCTGGCCTCCCTGGCGATGCTCTCCGTGACCAGCGAGTACTCGACGGGCAGCATCACCACCACCCTGAGCTGCGTCCCCGACCGCCGCCGCGTGCTGCTGGCGAAGGCCGCGGTCACCGGAGCGGTCTCCTTCGTGGTCGGCGTCGTCGTCGCCGCCCTCGGCGTCCTCTTCGGCGGCACCATGCTCGACGAGTACGCCCACTACAGCGGCGAGATCGTCTTCCAGGTCCTGGCCACCGGCGTCTTCCTCGCCGCGATCAGCGTCCTGACCATCGGCCTCTCCGCGGTCCTGCGCAGCGCCGCCGGCACCATCGTGGTCCTCTTCGCCCTGTTCCTCGTCATCCCGATGCTCCTCCAGGGCATCGGAGAGGTCGTCAAGAGCCTCGACTTCCTCGCCGACATCGCGGAGTACTTCCCGAGCCAGGCCGGCGCCCACTTCGCCCTCAACGACACCGAGCCCTTCGGCCCGTTCGTCGGCTTCCTGGTCGTCGGGGCCTGGGCCGCCGCCGCCCTCTGGCTGGGCATCACCACCATCCGCAAGCGCGACGCGTAACCCGCCCCCGACTCGGCACGCGAGGCCGGGAGTCGCCCCCCAGGGGCGACCCCGGCCTCGCCGCCGTCGTGCGGCCCGGAACCGGGCGGGCGTCACACCTGGGGCACCAGTCCCGCCTCGTGCGCGACGATCGCCGCCTGCACCCGGTTCTTGACCTCCAGCCGGGTCAGGATCGCGCTGACGTACGCCTTCACCGTTCCCTCCACGACGAACAGCCTCCGCGCGATCTCGGCGTTGGAGCACCCCGCCCCGAGCAGCGCGAGCACCTCCCGCTCCCGCCCCGACAGCGCGGCCACCCGCTCCTGCGCCGCCATGCCCCGGCCGACGTCCCGCGCCCCCAGCAGCCGCATCACCCGGTGCGCGATCTGCGGAGACAGGAACGACGCCCCGTCCCGCACCGCCCGTACGGCCGTCAGCAGGTCCTGCGGGTCACCGGACTTGAGCAGGAAGCCGCTCACCTCCCCGGCGAGCGCGTCGACGATGTACTTGTCCTCGGAGAAGGTGGTCAGCATCACCACGGCCGTCCCCGGCACCAGCCGCCGTACCTCCGCGGCCGCCGTCAGCCCGTCCATCCGCGGCATGCGGATGTCCATCAGCACGACGTCCGGCCGGTGCCGCGCGGCGAGGTCCACGGCCTCCCGGCCGTCCCCGGCCTCCGCCACGACCTCGACGTCCTCGGCGGACTCCAGGATCGCCCGGACCCCGCCCCGGATCATCGCCTCGTCATCGGCCAGCAGTACTCGGATCGTCACGCAGCCCCTCCGGATGGATCGGTGGATCCGTACGTCGCCGGATCTATAGGAACGCTGTAGGCGGCTGCCGCAGATTCATCGTGTGCCGTACGCCGCCGCCACGCGGGCACGCGCCAATCCTCTCCCACCGGCGGCCCGTACGGGACGTCAAGAATCCGACCGAAGCTGACCGAGGTGTGACATGTCGAACCCGTTCGAGAACGAAGAGGGCCTGTACCTGGTGCTGGTGAACGACGAGGGCCAGCACTCCCTGTGGCCGTCCTTCGCCGAGATCCCGGCCGGCTGGACCACCGCCCACGGCGAGGCGGACCGCCAAAGCTGCCTCGACTATGTCGAGACCAACTGGACGGACATGCGCCCGGCCAGCCTGATCCGGGAGACGGAAGCCGCCGCCGCGGCCGCCTGACCTCCGGCAGCGAGGAATGGACACCGTGCCCGCGACGCCGGCGGCCCCCGCCGCCCAGCAGCCCCCCGCCCAGGCGGCGCCCGTACCGCTCTCCCGGAACAGGGACTTCCTGCTCCTGTGGAGCGGCCAGTGGACCGCATTCTTCGGTACCAGGATGAGCGCCGTCTGCTACCCCCTGCTGGCCCTGTGGGCGACCGGCGGATCCGCCTCCGCGGCGGGGCTCGTCGGCTTCGCGGCCCTCGTCCCGAACCTCCTCCTCCAGCTCCCGGCAGGCGTACTCGCCGACCGCTGGGACCGCCGCAAGACCATGATCGGCTGCGGTGCGGGCCGCCTCCTGGCCCTGGGCAGCCTGGCCGCCGCCCTGCTGGCCGGCACCCCCCGCCTCGCCCACCTGATCGCGGTCGTCTTCGTCGAGAGCGCCTTCGCCGTCGTCCACCAGCTCGCCGAACGCGGAGCGGTCCACGCCCTGGTCCCGGCGGAGCAACTCGGCGCGGCCATGGCCCAGAACGAGGCCCGCGGCCGCGCGGCCGGCCTGCTCGGCGCACCCGCCGGCACCGCCCTGTTCACCGTCGTCCGCTGGGGCCCCTTCATGACGGCGGCGATCGGAGCCGTCGTGGCCGTCGTGACGCTCCTGTTCATCCGCACCCCCCTCCAGGGCTCCCGCACCGCGGCCCCCGCCCGGCCGCTCGCCCAGATCGCGGAGGGCTTCGCCTGGCTGCGCGGCCGCCGGTTCCTGCGTACGGCCGTAGGCCTGGTCGCGCTGGGCGGAGGGCTCTTCCAGATCCTGTCCCTCGCCGTCGTGGTGCTGCTCGTACGCGACGCCGGGCACTCCGAGTCCGTCGTCGGCGTCGTCTTCGCGATCAGCGGGGCCGGCGGGCTCCTCGGAGCCGTGGGCGCCCGCTGGTGGATGGAGCGGATCTCGCTGCCCGCGCTGCTCATCGGCGGATTCGCCGCCTGGTCCCTGCTGATCCCCGTGATGGCCATGACCACCGAACCGGTCCTCATCGGCGCCGCGTTCGCCCTCATGAACCTGGTCGGAGCCGTCTTCGGCGTGGCCGCGTCCGTCCACCAGATGTCGACCACCCCGGACGAGATGCAGGGCCGGGCAGGCGCCACCTCCAACCTGCTCGTCTCCGGCGGCGCCTCGCTCGGCGCACTCGGCGGCGGGTTCCTCCTGGACGCCTGGAAGGCCTCCGACAGCGTGCTCGCCGTCGCCGCGGGCATGGCCCTGCTGACCCTGACGGCCGCCGCACTGCCCGCCGTACGCAGAGGGAGCGACGCACCCGGCGACGCATTCGGCGACGCACCCGGCGACGCACCCGGCGAGGCACTCGCCCCCGCACCCGGCGACGAACCCGCACCGGAAGACCCGGCCGCGAACCCCGCCGCACGGCCCACGGCACCCGCCGACCACCTCACGTAGCCCCACGGGAGAAGAACCGATGGACCTGAGCCTCTTCTACTTCGCCAACGACAGCACCGCCGCAGGCGAGAGCGGACGCTACGAACTCCTCCTGGAGGGCGCCAAGTTCGCCGACCGCAACGGCTTCGCGGCCGTCTGGACCCCCGAGCGGCACTTCCACCCCTTCGGCGGCGCCTACCCCAACCCGGCCGTCCTCGGCGCGGCCGTCGCCGCCGTCACCGAGCGCGTCGCCATCCGCGCCGGCTCCGTCGTGGCCCCCCTCCACCACCCCCTGCGCATCGCCGAGGAGTGGTCGGTCGTCGACAACCTCTCCGGCGGCCGCGCGGGCCTCGCCTTCGCCTCCGGCTGGCACGCCGTCGACTTCGCGCTGCGCCCCGAGACCTACCCCGAGCGCCGCCAGAACGTCCTGGACGCCATCGGCCAGGTCCGCCGGCTGTGGCGCGGCGAGAGCCTGGAGGCCGTCGACGGGCTCGGCCGGCCCGTGACCGTCCAGTCCTATCCGCCGCCCGTCCAGCGGGAGGTGCCTGTCTGGGTCACGAGCGCACGCGGCATCGAGACCTTCCGCGCGGCCGGCCGCCTCAAGGCAGGCCTCCTCACCCACGTGCTCGGCCAGAACCTCGACGAACTCGCCGAGAAGATCGCCGAGTACCGCCGCGTCGCCGCGGCCGAGCACGACGGCTGGCCCGGCCACGTGGTCCTGATGCTGCACACCCTCATCGGCGAGGACTCCGACGCGGTGCGCGAGCAGGTGCGCGCCCCGTTCTCCGAGTACCTCAAGAGCTCCATGCACCTGATCGCCCGCTCCTTCGTCGGCGACGCCGTCGACCTGGACGACCTCAACGAGGCCGACATGGACTTCCTCGTCGCCCGCGCCTTCGACCGCTACTACCGGGAGGGCGCCCTCTTCGGCACCGTCGACGAGGTCCTCCCGATGGTCGAGCAGGCCCGCGCGATCGGCGTCGACGAGATCGGCTGCCTCATCGACTTCGGCATTCCGACCAAGGAAGTCCTCGCCGGACTCGAACACCTGGGCCGGCTCAACGAGCGCATCACCGCGAACTGACGCCCCGCCGGCCTCATCCGGCACGCGCTGCGCGTCCCTGCACCGGCAGGGGCGCGCAGCTTTTCGCGTCACCGCCGGAAATACGGACGCACCCTCCTATATAGAGCGCCCATGGCGTTCCCGGGGGACGCCCCGGGAGCATGGGAAGACTAACCGAATCAAGAGAGGTGAAGAATGCCGAACACCGATGTCTGGACACCGCTGGAAATCGAACCAGAGGGAATCGGCGGCCCGGAGGAACTGATCGAAAGGCTCGTGGAACTCGGCCCGGAGAGGCTTTCCGAACTCCTCGTCCAGGAAAAGGGCCTGGTATTCCGGGGCTTCGACGTATCGCCCGAACGCCTCGACGACGTCCTCGGCCTGCTCCTGCCGAACCGCCTCGCCTACGTCCACGGCAACTCCCCGCGCACCAAGGTCGGCGGCAACGTCTACACCTCCACCGAATACCCCGCCGAGTTCACCATCTCCATGCACAACGAGATGAGCTACGCCCACTCCTGGCCCACCCGCCTCGCCTTCTACTGCCAGGTCCGCCCGGGCGGCGGCGGCGCCACCCCCGTCGTCGACGCGGCCCGCTGGCTGCGGTCCCTCGACGACGAGGTCCGCGAGGCCTTCGCCGACGGCGTCCGCTACGTCCAGTACCTGCACGACGGCTTCGGCCTCGGCAAGAGCTGGCAGGACACCTTCGAGACCACCAACCGCGAGGACGTCGAGGTCTTCCTCGACGGCACCGGCGCCGAGTGGGAGTGGAAGGCCGACGGCGGCATCCACGTCACCATGGTCCGCCCCGCGACCCTCAAGCACCCCGACACCGGCGCCGAGGTCTGGTTCAACCAGGCCGACCAGTGGCACCCCGCCGGCCTCGGCGACGACACCGCGGCGGCCCTCGCCCAGATCCTCCCCGCCGACGAGCTCCCGCAGAACGTCACCTTCGCCGACGGCAGCCCCATCCCCGAGGAGTACGTCACCCAGATCCGCGACCGCGGCCTCCAGGAGGCCGTCGACGTGGACTGGGAACAGGGCGACGTCCTGCTCATCGACAACGTCCTGCTGGCCCACGGCCGCCGCCCCTTCACGGGCGACCGCCGGATCCTCGTGGCCATGTCGGACTGATGCCCCACCCCACCACCGACCCGTCAGGAAGTGGCCCATGAACGGTGCCTCCTACCGCACGCTCCGCGAGACGGACGCCGTGCACGTCTGGCAGGGCGAAGCCTCCGACCTGCCCGAGCCCGGCGCCATGGAACTGCTCTCCGAGGACGAACGCGCCCTCGCCGCCCGCCGATCCCAGCGCGCGGGCACCCGCTACGCCAACATCCACGCCGAGGTACGCCGCATCCTCGCCCGGTACCTGGAGACCGGACCCCGCGAGATCCGGCTGGGACGCCAGCACTGCCCGCGCTGCCCCGACCCCAGCCACGGCCGCCCCCAGGTGGTCTGGCCGCCGACCGGACTCGACTTCAACCTGTCCCGCTCCGGCCGGCACTGGCTCCTCGCCGTCGCCGCCGACCGCCAGATCGGCGTCGACATCGAGGACCCCAGGCTCCTCGACGACTTCACCGGCACCTCCCTCTTCGTCATGTCGGAGGAGGAGCTGCGCTACCTGAACGGCCTGCCCGACGAGGAGGCCCGTACCGAGGCCTTCTTCCGCGGCTGGACCCGCAAGGAGGCCGTCGTCAAGGCGAGCGGCGTCGGCATCGTCGCCGACCTCAGCACCGTCGACGTGCAGCCCCGGCGGACCTCGCCCGTCGTCGTCCACCACGCCGAACCCCGCGGCCCGGACACCTGGGTCGTCCAGGACCTGCCGCTGGGCCCCGACCGGTACGCGGCCCTCGCCCGCGAGGCCGACAGCACCGGGCCGGTGATCCTCATCGGCACCTCGGCCCACCCCGGAAGCTACCTCCGCCTGCCCTCCCCGTCCGCCCTCGAAGCCGCCTTGTAAGGAGGAGATCCATGGCGCACGACGACAGCGCCGGAGCCCGCTGGCTCCGGCTCACACCCGCGGGGTACCGGCCCCGGCTACGCCTCGTCTGCTTCCCGCACGCGGGTGGCGCGGCCGGCTTCTACCGCGACTGGCCGGCCCTGATGCCCGCCGGCGTCGAACTCGTGGCCGTCCAGTACCCCGGCCGCCAGGACCGGCTCACCGAACCCCGCATCGAGTCCATGGAGGAGATGACGGCCGGGATCACCGGCGCCCTGCTCCCCGTCCTCGACACACCGGTGGCCTTCTTCGGCCACAGCATGGGCTCGGCCATCGCCTACGAGACGGCCCTGCGCCTCGAACGCCGCCACGGCGTCGTCCCCGTCCGCCTCTTCGTCTCCGGCCGCGGCGCCCCCCACGCCGAACCCGCCGGCGAGACCCACCTCGGCACCGACGACCACCTCGTCGCATCCGTACGGGCCCTCGGCGACCTGGACGCCGGCATCTACGACGAACCGGAACTGCGCGACCTGCTGCTGCCCACCCTGCGCAGCGACTACAAGCTCATCGAGACGCACAGCCCGGACCGCCCCGTACCCGTCTCGGCGCCCGTCAGCGCCCTCGGCGGGGACGACGACCCGGGCTGCGCACCCGACGAACTGCTCTCCTGGAAGGAGGTCACGACGGCCCGCTACGACCGTCGCGTCTTCCCGGGCGACCACTTCTACCTGGCCGCCCACCGGGCCGACGTGGTCGCCCACGTGACGTCCGTCCTGCGGCTCCACCCGCAACTGGTCTGACCTCACGGCCCCTCCTCCCACACCATCCGAACCGAACAACCGGACATCTCTTCCGCTCCACCGACTCCGCCCTCCGCCGTCCCACCGGCGCGAGGGCGGTTCGGTGCGCCCTCACCCCATGACCAGCTCCGCGGCGGCCCTCGCCCGCGCGAACAACCCGACCAGCTCGTGCAGTTCGTAGGTGGGCGGCACGCCCGGCTCCCCGTCGTCCCATACGACGAGCAGCCCGTGGTCGACCAGACCCTCCAGCCCGCGCTCCACGACGGCCTCCGCGAGCCCCAGCTCGTCCGCGACCCGCGCCGCCGAGAACGACCGTGTGCCGCCCCCGATCTCCGGCAGCCGGTGGAGCAGCTCCCGCCGCTCCGGCCGCAGCTGCCGCAGCGACAGCGACAGGCTCTGCGGTACGGACAGCCCGCGCGCCTGGAGCTCCGCCAGCCGGCCCGCGGGATCGGCCAGCCGGGTCGCGAGCTGCGCGAGGGACCACTGGGGCCGCGCGGCGAGCCGGTTGCCGGCGATCCGTACGGCCAGCGGCAGCCCGGCGCAGAACCGGGCGATCTCCCGTGCGGCGGCCGGCTCCGCGGCGATCCGCGCGGGGTCGACGGCGGCGCACAGCATCCGCAGCCCCTCCTCCGGGCCGAGCGGCGACAGCACGAGGGTGTGCACCCCGCCCACCGGCCCCAGCGCGGTCCGGCTGGTGATCAGCACGGCCGGCTCCGGCGCCCCCGGCAGCAGCGGCCCGAGCTGCAGCTCGCTGACCACGTTGTCCAGCAGGATCAGCAGCCGCTTGCGCGAGGTCCGGGTCCGGTAGAGCCGGATCAGCTCGTCCAGATCGGTTTCCCCCACGTCCGCGGCGAGCGAGTCGCCGAGCGCCCGCAGCAGCCGTACGAGCACCTCGCGGGGGTCCCTCGGCGAGCCGTCGGAGTGGCTGAGGTTGACGTACAGCTGCCCGTCCGGGAACTGCTCCAGGCAGTCGTTGGCGGCCCGCACGGCGAGCGCGGTCTTCCCGCTCCCGGCCATGCCGGTGATGAGGAAGCGCCGCGCGTGCCACGAACGGGCGCCCTCGGCGGCGGGCAGCAGCCGCCGCAGCTCGGCGAGTTCGGCCTCCCGCCCGGTGAAGTCGGCGATGTCGGGCGGCAGCATGGCCGGCGGCGCGCTGTGCACCGCCGGCGCCCGCACGGCGACCCGTACGGCCTCCCCCGCGCCCTCCAGCTCGCCGGTCAGCACCCGCTGGTAGGTGGCGGCCAGGGCCTCCCCGGGATCGACCCCGAGCTCCTCGGCCAGCGCCTTGCGCCCGTCGTGGTAGGTCGTCAGCGCGTCGGCCTGCCGCCCGCACCGGTACAGCGCGGTCATCAGCTGCGCCCGCATCCGCTCCCGTACGGGGAACCGGGACACGAGCCCGGTCAGTTCGGGGACGATCTGCTGGTGCCGGCCGAGCGCCAGGTCCGCCTCGATCCGGTTCTCGGTGGCGGCGGCCCGCGCCTCCTCCAGCTGCGGCAGTTCGGCGTCGGTCAGGAACTCGGTGACGTTCGACAGGGCGGGCCCCCGCCACAGCTCCAGGGCCCCGCGCAGGAAGCCGTCGGCCTCCTCGTGGTGCCCGAGCTCCAGGGCTTCGCGCCCGAGCCGCGCGAGGCGCTCGAACTCGACGAAATCGATCGCCGCGTCCCCGGTGTGCATCGCGTATCCGGGCTGCTGGCGCACGATGCTGATGCCGTCGCCGAGCTGCATCCGCAGCCGCGAGACGTAGGTGTAGATCTGCGCGTTCATGGTGGCGGGCGGATTCCACCCCCACAGCAGATAACTCAGCCGTGCGTCGGAAACCACCCGACCGCGGGCCAGGAGCAGGGTCGCCAGTACGGTATTGACCTTCGTTCCGGAAAGGGCGACGCGTTTCCCGTCCCGCCGGGCTTCCACCGGTCCAAGAATCTGGAGTTCCATGCTTTTCCCCGTTCGGTATTCCTTCCGACGGAGACAAGTCTTGGCCCTGGAGATCGCTCCTGGCAGCATCCGCGACTGTCAGGACATTGCGGTGGCAACACCCTGCCAGCTCCCGATGAGGAATATAGAATTCACATGCGATACGGGTGGGGCTGCACCGGACCCAACTGCAAGCAGCCCGGGGGCGCGCGGTGTTCCGCGCACCCCCGGGCTGCAGTCCGATGAACGGTGGGTCAGGCGGCCGCGCCGCCGGAGCGCACCCCCGTCGATCCGCGGCAGAACTCCAGCAGCGCCAGGGCCATGGTCCCGCCGGGCCGCCCCAGGCGGTCGGCGTAGCGCTTGATGATCACGTTCTCGCGGCCGAGCTCGGTCCGGCGCCCGCCCGAGGAGATCCGGGCGCGCTGGACGGACTCCGAGAGCCCCTGGCGCCGTTCGAGCAGTTCCAGGATCTGCGCGTCGAGCACGTCGATGGAGCCGCGCAGACCGGCGATGACGTTCTCGGCGTCGGTCGGGGCGGCAGAGGGCAGCGTCCGCTGGGTCATGTGTGTCTCCTTGTCGGGGGGATCATCCGTTGACGGCGCCCCGGCCGGGTGGCGACGACACCTTCGCCGACGGACCTATAGCGGTCCTGTAGATCCCCGCCCCGCGCGAATGTTTCGGGTGAGTCCGGTGAAGAAAAAATAAGCATTTCTTTTATGCATGGATGGATACTGGCCAATGGTTGACAGTGTGCAGTTGGCCTGATGTAGGATGTTTTGGCATGCCGTAAGTCGCACATGCGCAACTTTGTCCGCGCATTCATCCACCTCCCCCCACGAACGGCCCTGGCTCATATTCGGCGGCTTGCGACGGCCTATTTTGGAGTCTGAATGGACATCGGAATATTAGGTCCTCTTCACATATCGAACCACGAGCCGCCGAGATACATCGAACTCGCCCCCAAGCCTCGTACCGTCCTCGCCCTCCTGCTGGCAAATTCGGGTGGAATAATCCCCGTCTCCTCCCTGGTGCGCGAGGTGTGGGGCGATGCCCCGCCGGCGAGCGCCCTGCGCAACATCCAGACCTACGTGCTCCAGTCGCGCAAGGTGTTGGCCCAGGTGGCGGCGGCTCCCGTGCGCGTGGTGGCCGGCGAGCTGCTCCTCACGCGGCCGGGCGGCTACACCTTCAGCGACACGGCCGGGCAATTCGACTACCGGTGTTATCTGGAGCTCGCCGAATCCGGCCGCAGAGTCATAAGGGAAGGCGCTCTGACCGAGGGGATCGACTTACTCTCGCGGGCTCTCGCGACCTGGCGCGGGCCCGCATTCGTCGACACCCTGACCGGGCCCGCGCTCGAATCCCAGAGGCTCCAGCTGGAAGAGTCCAGACTGGGTGTCATAGAGATCCTCTCGGAGGCCCGCATCCGTGTGGGCCACTATCACGAGGCCCTTTCCGACCTGGCGGTCTCCGTCTCCGAATACCCCCTGCACGAGGGGTTGCATTACCAGTACATGCGTGTTTTGGACATCGTCGGCTCCAGGGCGCGAGCCCTGGAGGTCTTCAGCCGGCTCCGGCTGAATCTGGTCTCGGAACTGGGCATCGAGCCGGGCGCTCCGGTGCAGCAGTTGCAGCACCGGATCCTCAACGCCTGGGACCTCGACGACGCCGCCCCGTACGCGGCGTCGGCGGGCCGGATGATGCCGGTGGTCTAGCGGCCGCCGGAACCCCTCACCAGAAGAACACCGTCCGCGGTGCGGCGGTTGCGTCGTTGCCGACATCGATTTCGACATCGTTGTCGGCAACGGCCCGGCTCACTCCCGGGGCCGCCCGGCGCGGGTCAGCGCCCGCTCGGCGGTCCGGTCCAGCAGCAGGGCGCGGTCCGGCCCCCGGGTCAGGCTGCCGCGGTCCGCGAAGGGGTCGATCCTGCCCAGGATCCGCAGCGCCCCGCCGGCCGGGTCGAACACCGCCCGGTCGCGGGTACTGAGCCAGCCGGGGCCGCCGTGCGGCCCGTCGGCGAGGAAGCGCGCGGGCGGCTCCTCCTCACCGAGGTAGGGGGTGCGGGCCAGGCGCACCTGCAACTCGCCGCCCTCCAGCCGTACCCGCGCCCCCGGCACGACCAGCCCCACCGTGCCCGGGCCGTACCAGCCCGTCGGGTCGGCGGCCACGATGCCGGTCTCGGTGGTCCCGTACGCCTGGCCTATGCGGACGCCGTAGCGTTCCGTGAACCGCGCGTGCACCCGGTCGTCGAGCCGGTCGCCGCCGGAGATCGCCCGCCGCAGCCCCGGCACCCGTACGGGGCGTGCGGCCAGGGCGAGTTCCGTGAAGTGCCCCGTCGTGCCCAGGATGGTGTCCGTGCGCGAGCGGATGGCGGCGCGCAGCGCGGCCGGGCGGCCCGCACGGGTCGGGAAGACGGTGGTGGCACCGACGTCCATGTTGTGCAGCAGACCGCCGACCAGGTTGAAGGAGTGCGCGACCGAGCCCAGGACGAGCACGCGCGAGCCGGCCCCGGGCATGCCGCCGATACGGCGGAAGACGTCGAGTTCGGCGAGCAGCGACGACGCGGTGCGCCCGACGGCCTTGGCGAACCCGGTGCTGCCGGAGGTGAAGTGGACCAGGCAGTGGTCGGTGGCGGCGCGGGCGCCCCCGCGCATACGGCGTACGAGGATCTCGCACTCGTCGTGGAAGGCGAGCAGGGGGTGGCCGGCCGAGTCGAAGGAGACGTGGAACTGCGGCCGGCAGCGGTCGAGGAGCCGGCCGAGCTCGCGGCCGCGTATCTCCTGCCCCATCAGCATGACCTGGGCGCCGATCGACCACAGCGCGAAGACCGACCACACCTGGGAGAAGCTGGGGGTGCCCTGCAGGGCCACGGTGGCGCCGGGCCGGATCCCGTGCGCGCGGAAGAGCCCCATGAGCCTGCCGGTCTGGGCGCGCAGCTCCCCGTAGGTCACCTCGCGGCCGGCCCGCGCCCAGACACCGTCCGCGGGATGCCGCGCGAGCAGCTCCTCCCCCCACCAGCCGGTCGTGCCCTCGGGTACGTCGCGCATGCGCAAGGCTTACTCCCCCTCGTGTCGGGACCGTGTCACACAGAACCGAACACCGGAGCGGGGCACCGGGTTGCACGGGGCGCCGGGAGGAAGGGGCCGGCGGCACGGGGGATGTTGCCGCCGGCCCCGGTTCAGGGGCGGGCCGTCAGGCCGCCGGTGCCGGGGGCCGCCGGCCGGCCTCCAGATCGAGGAGGTACTCCTTGGCGGCGGCGCCGCCCGCGTACCCGGTGAAGCGGCCGGAGACACCGACGATGCGGTGGCAGGGGAGCACGACGCACAGCGGGTTGGCGCCGAGCGCCGTCCCCACCGCCCTGGCCGCCCGGGGCCGCCCGAGGTGCCCGGCGAGCGCACCGTAGGTGCCGGTCGTGCCGTACGGGACGAAGTCCGTCAGCGCCGAGACCGTCTCGCGGGAGAACGGCGTGGCCAGTCGCAGGTCCAGCGGCAGCGAGAACTCCCGCAGCCGGCCGCCGAGATACGCGTCGAGCTGGGCGCGCGCGTCGTCGAGGACGGCCTCGGCGGACCGGCCTGTGCCGGGCCCCGGCGCCGGCGGGAGCGCGGCCAGCCGTGGCCGGACGTCCTCGGGCGCGCCGAAGGCGCAGTACACGAGGGCGTCGCCGGTCGCCGCCAGGGTCAGCGTGCCGAGCGGTGTCGGATGGCTGACGAGGGCGGCGCCGTCCGTGCGGGGAGCGTCGGCGGGGGGCATGGCGGTGGTCCTTCCGGTGGTGCCGGGCGCGTGGTGCCGGGCACGGTGCTGTCAGACGGTGAGGGGCCGGCAACTGCGGCAGGCGCGGTAACCCGCCCGCCGAGCCTCGGAGGCGCTGTGGAACGGCCGCTGGTGGGGCGGGGTGATGCGGCGGGCGTGGGCGCAGGTGGGATGGCAGTAGATGTTCGTGGTGTCGCTGCCCATCAGGACCACGCCCCGCCCCGCCAGCGCGGCCAGCCGCTCCATGTCGATGTCCTCGGCGGCCCGCAGCGCCCGGCCCGTGCCGGGCAGGTACGCGGCGTCGCAGGGCGAGCCGTCCTCGTAGGTGATCCGGTGGCAGGGCACGAGCAGGGTCGCCGGATTGGCGGCCAGGGCGGCGACGACGGCCTCCTCCCCGGCGGAGGGCAGCCCGGCCTCCCGGGCGGACGGCAGCCCGGCCTCCCGGGCGATCCAGCTGATCGGCCGGAGCTGTCCCCGCGGCACGGTCCGTACGGCCTCCAGCACCGCGCACTGCTGCTCGTCCAGGCCGCCCAGGTCGATCGGCAGGGCCTTCGCCCGGCCGGTGCGCAGGGCGGGGCGCAGTCCCGGGAAGGGGGTGGTGTCGCGGATCGCGGTCCGCCGGGTCCGGGACCAGTGGACCTCCTCGAACATCTCGGCGCTGACGACCATCGACTCCAGCGTCGAGCCGGTGACGGCGAGGGGGCTGAAGGCCACGTAGAGGCCGCCGGCGTCCGTCGGCAGGTGCACGTACCGGTCGTAGCGGCCTGGGGAGATGCCCACGTGCCGCAGCACCCGGAGCCCGAAGTCCACCGGAGCGGGAGTGGTGAGATCGGCCAGCGCGCTCTCCAGATCGGGCCGCGAGGAGGCGGTGCCCTCGTCGTTCGTACTCACTTCAACACCTCCCTCGTGGGCGGGTCCTTGGCCTCCATCAGCTGACGAAGGCTACCGATACCCCGCGAGACCTGCGCTTTGACCGTTCCCACCGGGCATCCCTGTGCCTCGGCTATCTCCACGTAACTCATACCGACGACGTGCCGCAGCACGACGGCGACCCGGGGGTTCTCCGGTAACTCGGTCAGCGCCGACACCAGCCGGCGCCGGTCCTCCGCCGTCCCGGCCCGCTCCTCCGGGCCCGGACTGCCGTCCGGCAGGGCCTGGCACACGTCCTCGACGGCGGCGGCGGACACCGGGCGGCGCACGCCGGTACGGACGTGGTTGCGCCAGACGTTCGCCGCGATGGTCATCAGCCAGGCCCGCGGGCGCAGCTCGCGCCGGCGCTGGGGCGAGTAGCCCTGCAGCGCCGTATAGGCGCGCAGGAACGTGTCCTGCCCCAGGTCGTCCGCCTCGGTGGCGGAACCGGTGACCCGGAACAGGAACCCACGGACCGCCGTGGCGTGCACCCGCACCAGCTCCGTGAAGCCGTCGTCGAGGTCCACTGCCAGGCGTTCGCTCACCTGCTCGGCCATGTCGTCCATCACCCAACAGAACACCACGGCTTTCCGGAGGGTTGCATGCGCGGACCGAGGGGGCCGCGGCCGGGCGCCCGCCGCCGGCGTGCAACCCGTTCGCGGCAACCGGTGTTCCTCCTTCCGCACGCCGGGGAACCGGCTCACGAGGTGAAGGGGAAGCAATGTCCGACCTGGAGGAGATGACCGGCACACGGGCCGCGCCCGCGGCCGCGCCGCAGCGCATGACGGGTCAGCAGAAACTGGCCCTGGCCGTTCTGCTCGGCGCGCAGTTCATGCTCGCCGCCGATTTCTCCATCTTGACCGTCTCCCTGCCGGTGATCGGCGACTCGCTGGGCTTCTCCCTGGACAGCCTCCAGTGGATCACCACGGGGTTCGCCCTGCCCGCGGCGGGCTTCACCCTGCTGTTCGGGCGCATCGGCGACCTGTTCGGGCGGCGCAGGATGTTCCTGCTGGGCATCGTGCTGCTGGCCGCGGCCTCGCTCGTCGGCGGGCTGGCGCAGTCCTCCACGATGCTCGTGGCCGCCCGCGTCGCGCAGGGCGTGGCGACGGCCATCTCGGTGCCGTCCGCGCTCTCCCTGCTGACCACGACGTTCCCCGAGGGGCCGCTGCGGCAGCGGGCGCTCGGGCTCAACGGGGCCCTGCTCGGCGGCGGGTTCAGCGCCGGCGCCCTGCTGGGCGGCGCGCTGACCGAACTGTTCAGCTGGCGCTGGTCCTTCCTGATCAACGTCCCGGTGGCCCTGCTGGTGCTGGTCGGCACCCTGGCCGTCATCCCCGAGAACCGCACGGGCGGACACACCAAGCTCGACGTGCCCGGCGCCGTCACCGTCTCCGCCGGCCTGCTCGCGCTGGTCTTCGGCATCACCACCGCCGGCCACCAGGGCTGGGGGGAGCCGGGCGTGTACATCTGGCTGGCGGCGGCCGTCGTGCTGCTGGTGGCCTTCTGGTTCATCGAGCTGAAGAGCCCCAACCCGCTCGCCCCCGTACGGGTGCTGAAGCGGCGCACGGTGCGCTGGGGCAACTTCGGCGGCTTCGCCTCGATCGCCATGGCGACCGCGATCTCCTTCACCACCACGCTCTACATGCAGAAGGTCCTGGGCTTCTCCGCCTTCACCACCGGCGTGGTGATCGGCCTGCCCGGCGTCCTGACCATCATCGGCGGCACGATCGCGCCCAAGCTGCTGGCCCGGATCGGGGCGCCCGCCGTACTGGCCCTGTCGCTCGTGGTCCAGTCCGTCGGGTACGCGGTCCTGCTCTGGCTGAACGACGGGAACTCGGGCGCCGTCCTCGTCCTCGTCGCGCTGGCCGTCGGCTTCTTCGGCCACGCGTACAGCCTGGTGTCGTACATGGTGACCGCCACCTCGGGGCTGCCGGACGAGGAGCAGGGGCTCGCGACCGGTCTGACCACGATGAGCATGCAGATCGCGATCACCCTGGGCATCCCGGTGGTGAGCGCCGTGATCGCGGCGCGGACCTCCGCACTGGAGAAGACGCGATCGGCGACCGACGCCGTCCTGGGCGGCCTGCACGCGGGCGTGATCGTCAACGCCCTGTTCCTGCTGGCCTCGGCGCTGATCGTGTGGCTGTTCCTGGGCCGCGGCCGCGCGGCCGGCGCCGACACCAAGGGCGGTGCGCGATGAAGCGGCTGGACGGCAGGACGGCGCTGGTCACCGGCGCCAGCAGGGGAGTGGGGCGGGCGACGGCCGAGCGGCTGGCGGCGGACGGGGCCGTGGTCGCGGTCCACTACGCCTCGGCCGCCGAAGCGGCCGCCGAGGTGGTCGAGGGCATCCTCGCCGCGGGCGGCACGGCCTTCGCCGTCCGGGCCGAATTCTCCGCGCCCGACGCCGCCGAGCAGCTGTGGACCGCATTCGACAAGGGAATTGCCGAATTCCGCCCCGATCCAGGAGTGGACATCCTGGTGAATAACGCGGCGACATCGGTCCAGGCCACCCTCTCCGAGACGTCGCCGGAAGACTACGACCGGATGTTCGCGGTCAACATCAGAACCCCGTTCTTTCTCATCCAGCAGGGCCTGACCCGATTGCGCGACGGAGCCCGCGTCATTAATGTGTCGTCAGCCGTCACGCGCATGGCATTTCCTCAGGTCGTGGCCTACGGCCTGACCAAGGGCGCGATGGACACGCTCACGCTCACCGTCGCACAGGAACTCGGCGGTCGCGGCATCACGGTGAACGCGGTATCGCCCGGAACGCTCGACACGGACGTCAACGCGAACTGGCTGCGCGGCAACCCCGAGGCCGGGCGGCTCGTCTCCGAACAGGCCGCCCTGGGCAGGGTGGGGCAGCCGGACGACGTGGCCGACGTCGTCGCCTTCCTGGCGTCCGACGAGGCGCGCTGGATCACCGGCCAGGTCATCGACGTGAGTGGCGGTGCACGACTCTGAACTGCCGAAGGCGACGCGCGCGTCGCGACGAAGGGGAGGATCCGCATGGCCGTCAGCCAGGGAGAGGTCTACGAGAACCCGCGGTGCCGGGAGCGCGTGGTGATCAGAACGCCCGCCGCGGAGACCGGCGGCGAGCGGACCGTGATGGACGTGTATGTGCAACCGGGCGGAGCCGTGTCCGGATCGCACGTCCATCCCCGCAGTGAGGAACGGTTCACGCTGGTCCGAGGCCGGATCGCCTTCTCGATCGACGGGCGCGAGGTGGTGCTGGACCGGGCCGGGCAGAGCATCCTGATCCCGCCCGGCGTCAAGCACCGCTGGTGGAACGCGGGCGGGGACGAGTCCCGCCACATATGCGAGCTGAAGGGCGGGGCCGACCGCTTCGAACAGATGGTGCTGCGCCAGCTCTTCGGCCTCGCCCAGGACGGCAAGACCACCCCGGAGGGCATGCCGCACCTGCTCCAGCAGGCCGTCACCACCCTGGAGTTCGAGGACGTCCTGCGCTTCACCTCGCCGGCCTGGCCGGTGCAGCGGCTGCTGTTCGGGGCGCTCGCACCGGTGGCGAGACTGCTCGGCTACCAGGGCTGCAATCCGGAGTACATGGACCGCAAGCCGAGCGAGATCGCGGAACTGGAGCCGCTGCCCGACGAGGTGGCCGCCTGGCACTACTGAGGGCTGCCCGGGGCAGGGTACAAGGGCAGGTTGAAAAGGAGGGGGCGGTATTCGCCGACCCCTCCTTTTCTGCACCCTACGCGCGGAAGGTATGGTTCCAATTCTCTGTAGAATTTCTGTGACGGTTCTGGTGCGGGCGCTGCGACGCTCGTCTGCATGAGGCCAAAACTGGTATCCGAGGCGCTGTACGAATACATCGTCGAAAACAGCCTTCCGGTCGACGCGGCACAGCGCAGCCTGATGAAGAGGACAGCTGCCGTCGGTGAACGAGCCCGGATGCAGATCGGAACTCCGCAGGGCACGCTCTTCACGCTTCTCACCCGGCTCATGTCCGCCCGCAAGGCGATTGAGATCGGCACGTTCACCGGCTATTCGGCGCTCAGCATCGCCAAGGGCCTCCCCGAAGACGGGCACCTCCTCACCTGCGACGTGAACGAGGAGTGGACGGCCATCGCCCAGGACGCCTGGAAGGAGGCCGGCGTCGCCGACCGGATCGAGCTGCGCCTCGGACCGGCCCTTGACACGCTGCGCTCCCTGCCGGCCGACGCCGACTGGGACCTGGCGTTCATCGACGCCGACAAGGAGGGCTACCTCGCGTACTACGAGGAGCTCGTCCCGCGCATGCGCCCCGGCGGCGCGATCCTCGTCGACAACGTCCTGTGGTTCTCGACCGTGGTCGACGACCCCGAGGGCGAGGGCGCCCCGATGCGCGCCTTCAACGCCCACGTCGCCGCGGACCCCCGCGTGGAGGCGGTCATCCTCTCGATCGGCGACGGAGTGACCCTCATCCGCAAGAAGACCGAATCCGGCCCCGCCGGCAACTCCAGCCCCGCCGGCGTTTGAGGCGCGGGGTCCGGGGCGGAGCCCCGATCTCGTAGCCGCACCAGCGCACTCAGGCGGGCCGAATCCAGCCTCGCCGGCGTTTGAGGCGCGGGGCCTGGGGCGGAGCCCCAGCAGCCGGCCCGCACGGGCCGACCGGCAACCCGCCCGTCCGTAGGAATCCGCACAAAGGAGTGCCCGATGACGAGAATGTCCTCCTCCGGAAAATCACTGCGCCTGGCCCGGCTGTCCGGCCACGGAGACGGCCGCTACCTCTTCGTGCCGCTCGACCACTCGGTCTCCGACGGCCCGATCACCACCGCGGGCGCGTTCGACAAGCTGATCCGCGACGTGGTCGACGGCGGAGCCGACGGCATCGTCGTCCACAAGGGGCGGGCGCGGGTGATCGACCCCGAAGTCCTCGCGGACTGCTCGCTGCTGGTGCACCTGAGCGCCAGCACCCCCCACGGCCCGGACGTCAACGCGAAGGTGCTGGTCGGGGACGTCGAGGACGCCATCCGGCTCGGCGCGGACGCGGTGAGCGTGCACGTCAACATCGGCTCGGACACCGAGGCCGAGCAGCTCACGGACCTCGGCGCGGTCGCCGCGGCCTGCGACCGCTGGGGCATGCCGCTGCTCGCCATGATCTACCCCCGCGGCCCCCGGGTCGCCGACCCCTACGACCCCACCCTCCTCTCCCACGTCGTCAACATCGCCGCCGACCTCGGCGTGGACATCGTCAAGACGGTCCTCGCCTCGCCGGTCGAGCGCATGGCCGAGGTCGTCGCGAGCTCCCCGATCCCGATCATCGTGGCGGGCGGCGGCGACGACACCGCGAGCCTCGCCGAGTTCGCCGCCTCCGCGCTCTCCGTCGGATGCCGCGGACTGGCCGTGGGACGGCGGGTGTTCGGCTCGCCCGACCCCCGCGCGACCGTCCGCGAACTCGCCGGGATCCTGCACGGCTCCGTCGGCTCCGTCGGCCCCGCCGGCCCCGACCCCCTCGTACCCACCCCTTCCCCGCGAATGGCAGGTGTCCTGTGAAGCTCAGCTGGATCGACATCCGATCGGTCGGATCGGCGAAGGCCGCGGTCGTGGAGGAGGCGATCCACGCGCGCGTGGACGGCATCCTCACCGACGACCCCGCCGACCTGGCCGGCCTGCCGCCCACCGTGCGCAAGGTCCTCTTCCCCCAGGGGCAGACCCTCCCCGAGGACTTCGGCGCCGCCGACGTCGTCATCGTCGAGGCGGCCAAGCACGGCGAGCCCGCCGAACTGGCCCTGCGCCACCCCGAGGTGGAGTTCGGCCGGTACGTCGAGATCATCGACGCGGACACCCTGGAGGACGCCTGCCAGTCGGCGCGCACCGACCGCTGGAGCCTGCTCTGGTTCCGCGACCCCACCAAGATCCCCCTTGAGATCGTGATCGCCGCCGGAGCCAAGGCCGAGGGCAGCCTGGTCACCCTCGCCCAGGACGTGGAGGAGGCGGAGATCATCTTCGGCGTCCTGGAACTCGGCTCCGACGGTGTGCTGATGGCGCCCGCGGGCGTCGGCGACGCCACCGCCCTGAGGCGGGCCGCCGAGGCGGGCGTAGCGGACGTGGAGCTCGTGGAGCTGGAGGTCACCGCCACCGCGCACGTGGGCATGGGCGACCGGGCGTGCGTGGACACGGCCACGTACTTCCGCGAGGACGAGGGCATCCTGGTCGGCTCCACCTCCAAGGGCATGATCCTGTGCGTCAGCGAGACGCACCCCCTGCCCTACATGCCCACGCGCCCCTTCCGGGTCAACGCCGGCGCCATCCACTCGTACACGCTCGGACAGAACGAGCGGACCAACTACCTGAGCGAGCTGAAGGCCGGCATCAAGATCACCGCGGTGGACATCCACGGCCGCACCCGCCTCGTCACCGTCGGCCGCGTCAAGATCGAGAGCCGCCCGCTGATCTCGATCGACGCCGTGGGCCCCGGCGGCCGCACCGCCAACCTGATCCTCCAGGACGACTGGCACGTACGGGTCCTGGGCCCCGGCGGCAAGGTGCTCAACAGCACCGAGCTCAAGCCCGGGGACAAGGTCCTCGGCTACCTGCCCGTCGAGGACCGGCACGTGGGCTACCCGATCAACGAGTTCTGCCTGGAGAAGTGAACCGGCCGCGGGAGCGGGTCCCCGGCGCCCGGGCGCACCCGCTCCCGCCCCGCCCGCGCTCCGGCCAGCACCCCGAAGGACGAGAAAGGCACACGCATGAACATCCTCGGGACCCAGCGGTCCGCCGTACAACGCCTGCGTCTGACCCTCGACCGACGGCTGGGGGCCGGCAACTTCTTCTGGCACGCCTGGGAGGTCGCCGCCGACCGGGACCGCCCGCTGCTCTTCCACCCCGACGTCACCTCCGACACCTGGGACGAGGGCGAGCTGCCCGGGTACTCCCTCAACGACATGCGGATCATCGTGATCCGCTACGCCCACTGGTACCGCACCCACGGAGTGCTGCCGCACACGCACGTCGGCGTCCACACCCGCAACGGCATGTACGGGCTGCTGCACCACATCGCCCTCACCAGCCTCGGCGCGGTCGCCGTGCACTGCAATCCCAACATGGCGACGGAGACGGCCGCCGAGTACTTCCGGCGCACCCGTACGACGATCCTCGTCGGCGACGCCGACCTGCTGGCCGGCGTCGCCGGAGTCTGGGACAAGGCCGGCCCCGCCGCACACAAGAAGATCCTGACCGAGGACATCCGCCGGCTCGACGAGACCGCCCCGCGCCCCTCGGCGGCGATGCCCGGATTCCCGTACGCGCACCGCGGCGACGACCTGGTGATGATCTCGCACTCCTCCGGGACCACCGGCCGGCCCAAGGCCCCCGTCTTCACGCACAGCTCCTTCTTCGACGGCAAGCGCGAACGCCTGTGGACCTTCCCCTCGCTGCGCTCCGACCGGATGCTCACCGCCCTGCCGCACAGCCACTCCGCGGGCATCAGCTACCTCACCATGGCCCTCCTGCTGGGCATCCCCACCCTGGTCCTGGACGGCGCGGACGGTGCCTCGACGGCCCGGGCGATCAACCGCTTCCGCCCCACCTTCGTCCTGGGCTTCCCGCTGACCCTCGCCGAGATCGACGTCGCGCAGGTGACCCCGTACGCGGCCCAGTCCATCCACACCTGGAACGGCATGGGCGACGCCTCGCACGAGCGGCACATCCGCCCCCTGACCTCGCTCGGCATCCGCCGCGAGGGCCGCCGCCGGCTGGCGGGCTCGCGCTACGTCGACGGGCTGGGCTCCTCCGAGATGGGCATGGTCCTCTTCCGCACGGTGTACACCCCGCAGACCGCCGAGTACGGCCGGCTCATCGGACGCCCCGTCAAGGCCGTGCTCGACGCGGCCGTCCTCGACGAGCAGGGCGCCAAGGTGCCCGACGGCGAACCGGGCCTCCTGGGCGTCCGCACCCCCAGCGTCACCCCCGGCTACTGGGACGACCCGACCCTGGGACGGGAATCCCTGGTCGACGGCTACTTCCTGACCGGCGACGTGGTCCGGCGCGACACCGAAGGCAACTGGTACCACCTGGACCGCACGCCCGACGTGATCGCCGCCGCCACCGGCCCCGTCCACAGCCTCCCGCTGGAGGAATCGGTCCTGCTGACGACACAGGCCCTCGACGCGGCCGTCGTCGCCGTCGAGGACCCCGACCACCCCGGCTCCTCGCTGCCCGCCGCCGTCGTGCTGTTCCGCGACGACGTGGCGCGCTCCCCGAGCTGCCTGCTCGACCAGTGCAACGTGGCGCTGGCCCGCAAGGGGCTCACCCCGCTCGCCGCGCTCGTCGTCGCGGCGGACCGCTCCGCACTGCCCGTCGGGCCGACCGGCAAGGTCCTCAAGCGCACCCTGCGCGAACGGCACCGCGAGGTCCTGCACCACCCGGCCGGGCCGGGCACGGCGCACGACCACGAGCCGGCGCCCGGGACGCCCCTGCCGGCCCGGGCGGCCGCGCACTCCGAGTAGCCCGAACCTCCGGATACGAACCGACACCGAAAGGCTCCGACACATGGCCGACGGGCAGCCCGCGCGTCGCGTGGTGGACCTCCTCACCGGCGCCTGGCAGGCACAGGCGCTCCACGCGGCCGCCGTACTCGACCTCCCCGACCACATCCACGCCGGCCGCACCACCACCGCCGAACTCGCCGACGCGACCGGCTCCAGGACGGACGGGATCGAACGCCTGATGCGCCTGCTGACCGCCATGGGCGTCTTCACCGGCGGCGGCGCCGAAGGCTACCGGCTCACCGACGTCGGCGAGCTGCTGCGCACCGACCACGAACGCTCGATGCGGGACATGGCGGTGATCTACGGCGAGGAGTTCCACCGCGCCTGGGGCGCCGTCGTCCCCGCCGTCCGCACCGGGACCTCCGGCTTCGAGCACACCTTCGGCACCACCCTGCGCGCACACCTGGCGGCGGACGCGGGGGCCGCCGCCAAGTTCCAACGCGCGATGAACGCCGGGAACGTCTTCTTCCAGGACGTCCTGGACTCCTACGACTTCGGCTCCGCCCGCACCGTCGTCGACGTCGCGGGCGGCGGCGGCATGCTGCTCTCCACCGTCCTCGCCGCCCACCCGGAGCTGCACGGCGTGCTGTTCGACCTGCCGCACGTCGTGCCCGTCGCCGAGGCCCACCTCACCCGCACGCTCGGACCCGGCCGGCACCGCACGGTCGGCGGCGACGTCTTCGACGAGGTCCCCGGCGACGGCGACGTCTACCTGCTGTCGCGGGTCCTCCAGGACTGGGACGACGCGCACGCCGTGCGCCTGCTCTCCACGATCCGCGCGGCCATGCCCGACCGGGCCCGGCTGCTGATCGTCGAGCGGGTCATCCCCACCGACGGCACCGCGCTCCTGCCGCTCCTGTGGGACCTGCACCTGCTGATGGCGGCGGGCGGCCGCGAACGCACCCTCGACGGCTACCGGACCCTGCTGGACGCGGCCGGCCTCCGCCTGGAATCCGTACGGGAACTGGCCCTGGAGACCAGCCTGCTGGTCGCGGCACCGGCAAAGGAAGAAGCATGAACACACCACCCCGGCCGGCCGCGGCCGCCGACCGCCACGTCCCCGTCCTGATCGTCGGAGGCGGCGGCTCCGGGCTCACCTCCTCGCTGGCCCTCTCCGACCTGGGCATCGCCTCGCTCCTGGTGGAACGCCACCCCTCGACATCCGTCCAGCCGAAGGCGCACATCCTCAACGCACGCACGATGGAGATATTCGAGCACCTGGGCGTGGCCGCCGACATCTACCGCGAGGGCTCGCCCCCCGAGAACAGCGGGGCGATGGTCTGGCTGTCCAGCCTCGGCGGGGACGAGCCGTACGACCGCAAGGTGCTGCACCGCACCAGCGCCTTCGGCGGCGGCGAACTCGCCGCGCGCTACGCGAAGGCCTCCGCGCAGCCGCACGCCAACCTCGGCCAGCGCTGGCTGGAACCGCTGCTGCGCCGGCACGCCGAGGAGCGCGCCCCCGGCGGCCTGCTCTTCCACCACGAACTGCTGGAGCTCGCGGAGGACGAGGACGGGGTCACCGCCACCGTCCTCGACCGCGACACCGCCGACACCTTCCGCGTGCGCTGCTCTTACGTGATCGCCGCGGACGGCGGCAAGACCGTGGGGCGGCTGCGGGACGACGTCGAGATGGAGGGCACCCCGACCTTCCTGGAGTGGATCAACCTCCACGTCCGCGCGGACTTCTCGCCGTTCATCCCGTACGACGACGCCGTCGTCAACCGGGTCTCCAGCCTGTCCCAGGACGGCACCCTGGAGCACTGCGGAGTGGTGCCCATGGGCCCGCGCCGCTGGGGCCGCCACTCGGAGGAGTGGACGCTGATGTTCTCGCGGCCGCCGGGCGCGCAGGGCGCCGCCGAACTCGACGACGAGACCATCGTCAAGATGGTCCGCGGCACCCTCAAACTGCCCGACGACCACCCCATGGAGGTCGAGAGCATCAGCCGCTGGCCCGTGGAGGGCACGGTCGCCCGGCACTTCCGCTCCGGCCGCGTCTTCCTGGTCGGCGACGCCGCCCACCGCCACCCGCCGTCGGGCGCGCTCGGCCTGAACACCGCCGTCCAGGACGCCCACAACCTCGCGTGGAAGCTCGCCCTGGTCCTGGGCGGCCGCGCCGACGAGGCCCTGCTGGAGAGCTACGACGCCGAACGGCGCCCGGTCGCCGTCCGCGTCGTCGAACGGGCCCTGTTCTCCCTCTTCAACCAGATCGCGTTCACCGCCGGCACCGGAGTCGTGCAAGGCGCCCGCCCGGAGTGGAACCGCGCCCAGATGACCGCGCTCTTCTCCGACACCCCGGACGGCGAGACCCGCCGCGCCGTCCTGCGCGAGTACTTCGACACCAACCGCATCACCACCGCCCACCTCGGCCTGGAGATGGGCTACGACTACGCCGACGCCGGCCGCGTCACCCCCGACGGCACCCCCCGCCCCCAGAGCGACCCGCTGGGCCTGCAGTACCCGCAGTCCGCCCGCCCCGGCTCCCGGCTGCCCCACGCCTGGCTCCACCGGGACGGCCGTCGCGTCTCCACCCACCAGCTGCACACCGCGCCCGGCTCCTTCCTGCTGCTCGCCGGCTCCCACGGCCGGGCCTGGCTCGAGGCCGCCGACCAGCGCGCCCGCCGCCACGGCGTCCGCATCGACGCGTACGCCGTCGGCGCCGCGGGCGCGGGCGGCGGGCTCGTCGACGCCGACGGCGAGTGGAGCCGGCTGCGCGGCCACGACGAGGACGGGGCGGTCCTGGTCCGCCCCGACGGCTTCGTGACGATGCGGCAGCTCTCCGCGTGCGCCAAGCCCGCGCAGGCGCTGGAGGAAGCCCTCCTGACCGCCCTCGGGCACACCCCGCCCACCGCCGCCACGAAGCCCGCGGAGACCAAGCCCGCAAGGGGGAGGTGCTAGATGAACGACCCGATGAACGACCCCTCACCCCCCACACCCGTCGCGATCGTGGGCGGGGGACCGGTCGGCCTGATGCTGGCGCTCTTCCTCGACCGCCACGGCGTGCCCTCCACCGTGTTCGACGCGGCCCCCCACCCGTACGGCGAGCCGCGCGGCAACACCCACAACGCGCGGACCATGGAGCACTACCGGCGCCTCGGCATCTCCGCGCCGATCCGCCGCCTCGGCCTGCCCGCCGAACACCCCGCCGACATCGCCTGGTTCACCCGCTACGACGGCCACGAGCTGGCCCGGCTGCCCCTGGCCTCCCGCGGCCTGCGCATGCGCGAGACCGCCGCCGCGCCCGCCACCGACCAGACACCCGAGCCCGTCCACCGCGCCAACCAGATGTACGTCGAGCGGTTCCTCTACGAGCACGTCCGCACCCGCCCCCGCATCACCCTGCACCTCGGACGCACCGTCACCGGCATGCGCCAGGACCAGGACCGGGTCGTCCTGAGCACCGAGGACGCCGACGGCCGCGTCCGGCACACCAGGGCGCGCTACGCCGTGGGCTGCGACGGCGGACGCAGCCTCGTCCGCCGCTCCCTCGGCGTCCACTACGAGGGCCCCGGCTCCCTCGACCAGGAAGTGCTGGGCCGCCGGGCCACCGCTGCCCACCTGCGGCTGCCCACCTTCCACACGGACGTCATGACCGGCCCGCGAGCCTGGAGCTACTGGGCCCTCAACAGCGAACTCGTCATGAACCTCATCGCCCTCGACGGCGCCGACGAGTTCTTCCTGCTCACCAGCTCCGTCGACCCCGACACCGCCGACCCCGGCCGGATCGGCGACCTGGTGCGCCGGGCCGCCGGCACCCCGCTGCCCGTCGAGGTCCTCGGCCACCGGCCCTGGACCCCGGGCGCCGCCCTGGTCGCGCGGCGCTTCACCATCGGCCGGATCCTGCTCGCCGGGGACGCCGCGCACCTGTTCACGCCCAACGGCGGCTTCGGGATGAACACCGGCGTCGACGACGCCGCCAACCTGGCCTGGAAGCTCGCCGCCGTCCTCCAGGGCTGGGGCGGCCCCGGCCTGCTCGCCACGTACGAGACGGAACGCCGCCCGGTGGCCCTGCGCAACACCGCCGCGGCCCGCGAACTGAACGCGGGACTCGGCTCCATCGCCCGCCCGCCCGCGCTGGAGGAGGACGGTCCCGCCGGCGAAGAGGCCCGGGCCAGGGCGGGCGACCTGCTGCGCGACTACGGGGAACGCACCCACTCCCTCGGCGTGCAGCTCGGAGCCCGCTACGACGGCTCGCCCATCGTCGCCGGCGACGGCGAACCCCCGGCCGACTCCTGGGGCACCTACACCCCCTCCGGCGTCCCCGGCGGCCGCGCCCCGCACCTGTGGCTCGACGACTGGCACGGCCAGGGCAGCTCCCTGTACGACCGGTTCGGCACCGGCTGGACCCTGCTGCGCCTCGGCGGCGGAGCACCGGACAGCAAACCGCTGGAGGCGGCCGCCCAGGGCCTCGGCATGCCGCTGACCGTCCTCGACGTCGACCTCCCCGAAGCCCGCGACCTCTACGAGCGGGACCTCGTGCTGATCCGCCCCGACCAGCACGTGGCCTGGCGCGGCAACAGGCTGCCCACCCACCCGGGCGAACTCGTCGCCCAACTGACCGGCTCGGGGCGGGCCGGGGAGAGGGAGGCGGCATGAGCGGCACCACCACGCTGGAGATCTGCATCGTCGGGGCCGGCCCGCGCGGCCTGTCGGTGCTGGAACGCATCTGCGCCAACGAACGCAAGTCCGCCGCGCACGGCTCGGTCATCGTCCACCTGGTGGACCCCTATCCGCCCGGCGCCGGCCGGGTCTGGCGCACCGACCAGTCGCGGCTGCTGCTGATGAACACCGTCGCCTCCCAGGTGACGGTCTTCACCGACGGGACGGTGGAAATGGACGGCCCGGTGGACCCGGGACCGAGCCTCTACGAATGGGCGGTCACGGTCGTGCCCGCCGACGACACCGGCACGTTCGACGACGAGACCCGCGCGGAGGCCCTGCGCCTGGGCCCCGACACCTACCCCACCCGCGCCTTCTACGGCCGCTACCTCGAATACGCCTACCGCCGCGTGACGCAGGAGGCCCCCGCGCACTGCTCCGTCATCGAACACCGCACCCGCGCGGTCGCCCTGGCGGACGACGGGCCCCTCCCCGGCGGCCCGCAGACCCTCACCCTCGCCGACGGCACCCGCCTGACCGGCCTGGACGCCGTCGTCCTCGCCCAGGGCCACGTACGCGGACGGCCGTCGGACAAGGAGGCCGAATGGTCGCGCAGGGCCGCCGCGCACGGCCTCGCCCACTTCCTCCCCGCCAACCCGGCCGACCTGGACCTGTCCGTGGTCAAACCGGGCCGGCCGGTCCTGATCCGCGGCCTCGGCCTGAACTTCTTCGACCAGATGGCGCTCCTCACCCACGGCCGCGGCGGCACCTTCGCCCGCCGCGCCGGCCGCCTGGTCTACCTCCCGTCCGGACAGGAGCCGCTCATCCACGCCGGCTCGCGGCGCGGCATCCCGTACCACGCGCGCGGCGAGAACGAGAAGGGCCCGCACGGCCGCTACGAGCCCAGACTGCTGGACCTCGCCGCGATCCGAGCACTACGCCGCCGCTCTCGCGAAGGCGAGCGAATCCACTTCTCCACCCACCTCTGGCCACTGATCGCCAAAGAAGTGGAAACCGTCTACTACGAAACCCTGCTGATCTCCCGCGGGGATTCGGGGCGGGCCCCGTCCTTCGCTGAGGCCTACCTCGCGGCGCCCACCAAGGCCGCCGAACACGCCCTCCTCGACGCCCACGGCATAGAACGGTCCGCCCGCTGGGACTGGGACGCGCTCGCCCGCCCCGCGGGCACCACCCGCTTCACCGACCGCGCGCACTTCCGCCGCTGGCTCCTGGACTACCTCGCACGGGACATGCGCGAGGCCGCCGCCGGCAACGTCAGCGGACCGCTCAAGGCGGCCCTCGACGTCCTGCGCGACCTGCGCAACGAGATCCGGCTCGCCGTCGACCACGGCGGCCTGGAGGGCAACTCCTACCGCGACGACCTCCAGGGCTGGTACACGCCCCTGAACGCCTTCCTCTCCATCGGCCCTCCCGTGTCCCGCATCGAGGAACTGCACGCACTGATCGAGGCCGGGGTGGTAGAGATCCTGGGCCCCGACCTCGACATAGTCATCGACTCCTCCGGCCCGGCCCCCGCCTTCGCGGCCCGCTCCCGCAGCGTGGACGCCGACCCCGTACGGGCCACCGTGCTCATCGAGGCGCGGCTGCCGGAGCCCGACCTGCGCCGGACCGGAGACGCCCTGCTCCAGTACCTGCTCCACACCGGCCAGGCCACCCCGTACCGGCTGGAGGGCAGCTGCGGCACCACGTACGAGTCGGGCGGCCTGGCCGTCACCCAGCGCCCGTACCGGACCGTGGACGCACGCGGCCGAGCCCATCCGCGCCGCTTCGCCTACGGCGTGCCCACCGAGGCCGTGCACTGGGTGACCGCCGCCGGCATCAGACCGGGCGTCAACTCGGTGACCCTGGGCGACTCGGACTCGATAGCCCGGGCCCTCCTCCACCTCACCCCCGCCCACTGGCTCCCCACCCTCCAGGAGGCCCACACATGAGGGACTTCGACGGAGGCCCGGACACAGGCCTCCTCTCACCCGTACGCGTGGGCACCCCGGTCGAGGAGGCGGTGGCCGAACCGGCGTGGCTCCAGGCCATGCTCGACGCGGAGGCGGCCCTCGCCCGCGCCCAGGCCCGCCTGGGCACCGTCCCTGCGGCCGCAGCGAAGGCCATCACAGAAGCCGCCCACGCCGACCACTTCGACCTCCGCTCCCTGGCCCTCGCCGCCCGCGAAACCGCCAACCCGGTGGTGGGCCTGGTGGGAGCCCTGACGGCCCGAGTAGCGTCCAAGGACCCAGCAGCCGCCGAATACGTCCACCGCGGCTCGACCAGCCAGGACGTCCTGGACACCGGCGCCATGCTCATATGCACCCGCGCCCTGCACCTGATCGCCACCGACCTGCTCCGCACCGCCGAATCCCTGGCCGCCCTCGCGGAGCAACACAAGGACACGGTCACGACGGCCCGTACCCTGACCCTCCACGCGGTCCCCACCACCTTCGGCCTCAAAGCAGCCGGCTGGCGCCACCTGATCCTGGAGGCCGCAACCCGCATCACCACGGTCCGCGCCTCCCTCCCCATCTCCCTGGGCGGCGCAGCCGGCACCCTGGCCGGGTACCTCGAACACGCCACCCCGCCACCCCCCGCGGGGGAGGACGCGTACCCGGCCCAGCCGTCCGCCGAGGACTACGCCGAACGGCTGGCAGCCGCCTTCGCCGCCGAGACCGGACTGGCCCGCCCCACCCTGCCCTGGCACGCGCTCCGCGCCCCGATCGCCGACATCGCCGCCGCGCTCGCCTTCACCACCGGCGCGCTCGGCAAATTCGCCGTCGACGTACAGGTGCTGGTCCGGACGGAGATCGCCGAGGCCGCAGAGCCCGCCGTGGCCGGGCGCGGCGGCTCCTCCGCGATGCCCCACAAGCGCAACCCGGTCCTGTCCACCCTGATCCGCAGCGCCGCCCTCCAAGTCCCCCCACTCGCCACCGGACTGACCCAGTGCCTCGTAACCGAAGACGAGCGCTCCGCAGGAGTCTGGCACGCCGAATGGCTGCTGCTGCGCGAGTGCCTGCGCCTGGCGGGCGGCGCCGCCTGGACGGCCGCCGAGCTGGCCGAGGGCCTGACGCCCCACCCACAGCGCATGCTCCGCAACCTCGCCCTCACCGGCAGCCAGGTGGCCACCGAGCGCCTGTCCGCCGCCCTGGCCCCGCGACTGGGCAAGGCCCGCGCCAAGGACCTGCTGTCCCAGGCCTCGCTCACCGCCGACCACGAAAACCGCCCGCTGGCCCTCATCCTGCGCGAACTGCCCGAAGTATCCCGGCACTTCACGGAAACCGAACTGGCGGACCTCCTCGACCCCACCACCTACACCGGCGCCGCCAAAACACTGGTCTCCCACGCCCTCGCCTCCCAGCCAACCCCGCCCGCCCAGCCAACCCCGGGCGCACCGCTGGCCCTGCCCGTGGAGCCGGCCCCGTCCGCACCGCCAACCCCGGCCGCCCAGCCCGCTCCGGGCGCGTCGTCGGCCCTGCCCGCCCAGCCGGACCCGGCGGCGCCGCCGGCCCCGCCCGCACCGCCGGCCCCGCCCGCTCAGTCGGGCCTGCCCGCCCAGCGGGCCTCGGAAGCGCCACTGGCCCCGGCCACACCGCCGGCACCGCTGGCCGCGCCCGCACCGCCGGCCCCGCCCGCACAGCCGGGCCTGCCCGCACAGCCGGGCCTGCCCGCACAGCCGGGCCTGCCCGCACAGCCGGCCTCAGCCGCGCCACCGGACCCGGCCGCCACCGGACCCGGCCGCGCCACCGGCGCCGGCCCCACCGGCGCCGGCCCCACCGTCGGCCCCGGCCCCACCGTCGGCCCCGCCCGCCCACCCGACCCCACCCACCCGGCCCGCACCACCGCCCACACCCCTTCCCGACAAGCCGGAGGATTCCTGATGTCCCGCCGCCTGTTCACCTCGGAGTCCGTGACCGAGGGCCACCCCGACAAGATCGCCGACCAGATCAGCGACACGATCCTCGACGCGCTCCTGCGCGAGGACCCCACCTCCCGCGTAGCCGTCGAGACCCTGATCACCACCGGCCTCGTACACATAGCCGGCGAGGTCACCACCCAGGCCTACGCCCCGATCGCCCAGCTCGTCCGCGAGAAGATCCTCGAAATCGGCTACGACTCCTCCACCAAGGGCTTCGACGGCGCCTCCTGCGGAGTCTCCGTCTCCATCGGAGCCCAGTCCCCCGACATCGCCCAGGGCGTGGACACGGCGTACGAAACCAGGGTCCAGGGCGCCAGCGCGGCCGCCGCCACCGAGGACGCCCTCGACAAACAAGGCGCCGGAGACCAGGGCCTGATGTTCGGCTACGCCACCGACGAGACCCCCAACCTGATGCCCCTCCCCATCGAGGTGGCCCACCGCCTGTCCCGCCGCCTCTCCGCCGCACGCCGCGACGGCTCGATCCCCTACCTGCGCCCCGACGGCAAGACGCAGGTCACCATCGAGTACCAGGGCAGCCGCCCCGTCCGCCTCGACACCGTCGTCGTCTCCTCCCAGCACGCCGCCCGCATCGACCTCGACAAGCTACTCACCCCCGACATCCGCGAGTTCGTCGTCGAACACGTCCTGCGGGACCTCGCCGAAGACGGCATCAAGCTCGAAACCGACGGCTACCGCCTCCTGGTCAACCCCACCGGCCGCTTCGAGATCGGCGGCCCGATGGGCGACGCCGGCCTGACCGGCCGCAAGATCATCATCGACACGTACGGCGGCATGGCCCGCCACGGCGGCGGTGCCTTCTCCGGCAAGGACCCCTCCAAGGTCGACCGCTCCGCCGCCTACGCCATGCGCTGGGTCGCCAAGAACGTCGTCGCCGCCGGCCTCGCCTCCCGCTGCGAGCTCCAGGTCGCGTACGCCATCGGCAAGGCGGCCCCGGTCGGCCTCTTCGTCGAAACCTTCGGAACCGCCCGCGTCGCGACCGACCGCATCGAACGCGCCATCACCGATGTCTTCGACCTCCGCCCGGCCGCGATCATCCGCGACCTCGACCTCCTCCGCCCCATCTACGCCCAGACCGCGGCCTACGGCCACTTCGGCCGCGAACTCCCGCCCTTCACCTGGGAACGCACCGACCGAGCAGACGCCCTGCGCCAAGCGGCAGGCCTCTGACCACGTCCCTGAGCCAAGCGGCAGGCCTCTAACCACCTGCCTGCGCCAAGCCGCAGGCCACTCCCCCCAGGAGACCCCGACGTGCGCATCGCAGTCACCGGTTCAATCGCCACCGACCACCTGACGGTCTTCCCCGGCCGGTTCCGCGACCAGCTGATCCCCGATCAGCTGGACCACGTCTCACTCTCATTCCTCGCCGACACCCTCGAGGTACGCCGAGGCGGCGTGGCGGCCAACATCGCCGTGGGCCTGGCCCGCCTCGCCCTCACCCCCGTCCTCGTCGGCGCGGCCGGCCAGGACTTCGCCGACTACGCCGCCTGGCTGGAGAACAACGGCGTCGACACCGCCTCCGTACGCGTCAGCGCGACCCTCCACACGGCCCGCTTCATGTGCACGACCGACGCCGACCACAACCAGATCGCCACCTTCTACGCCGGCGCCATGGCCGAGGCCCGCCACATCTCCCTGGCCACCGTCGCCGAACGCACCGGAACCCCGGACCTGGTGGTCATCGCCCCCAACGACCCCGAGGCGATGCTGCGCCACACCGACGAGTGCCGCCGGCTCGGCATCCCCTTCGCCGCCGACCCCTCCCAACAGCTCGCCCGCCTCGACCGCGACGAGACCCGCCGGCTGATCACGGGCGCCCGCTTCCTCTTCACCAACGCCTACGAGGCCGCCCTCCTGCTCCAGCGCACCGGCTGGACCCGCGAGGAGGTCCTCGCCCGCATCGGCACCTGGATCACCACCCTCGGCGCCGAGGGCGCCCGCCTCGAAACCCACAACGGCCAACCGCACCCGCACGTGCACTCGGCTGGTCCCTTGGCTCCGGACTCGGCTGGTCCCTTGGCTCCGGACTCGGCTGGTCCCCTGGCCCCGCACCCGGCCGGGCCCCCGGACCCGCACCCGCACGGACACCCGGACCCGGACCCGCACCCACACCCGGCCCCGACCCACGTCCCCGCCCTCCCCTCACCCGCCCCCACCGACCCCACCGGCGTGGGCGACGCCTTCCGCTCCGGCTTCCTCGCCGCCGTCGCCCGCGGACTGCCGGCACCGACGGCCGCCCGGCTGGGCTGCGCCATGGCCACCCTGGTCCTCGAATCGGTCGGCACCCAGGAGTACAAGATCGTGCCCGCGGACCTGCTCCGCCGCATCACCGACACCTACGGCCCCCACGAAACCGCCGCCCTGGCACCACTCCTGACGGACCTGCCATGACACCATCGGCCACCCCGCTGCCGGCCGGGACCCCGCTGCCGGCCGGGACCCCCCTGCCCCCCAGGACCCCCCTCGCCGCCAAGCCCCTGCGCGAGCACCTGGCCGCAGGCCTGCGCTCCTTCTCCTTCGAGTTCTTCCCACCGAAGACGGACGCCGGTGAGCGGACCCTATGGGCGGCGATCCGCCGCATCGAGGCACTGACCCCCACCTTCGTCTCGGTCACGTACGGCGCCGGCGGCTCCTCCCGCGACCGCACCGTCGAGGTCACCCGGCGCATCGCCGCCGAGACCACCCTGCGCCCGGTCGCCCACCTGACCGCCGTCGGTCACTCCGTCGCCGAACTGCGCCACATCATCGGCCAGTACGCCGACGCCGGCATCCGCGACGTCCTCGCCCTGCGCGGGGACCCGCCCGGCGACCCGAAGGGGCAGTGGACCCCCCACCCGGACGGCCTCACCCACGCCCACGAACTGGTCACCCTGGTCCGCGAACTGGGCGCCTTCACCGTAGGCGTGGCGGCCTTCCCGGAGCGCCATCCCCGCTCCCCCTCCTGGACCGAGGACGTCCGCCACTTCGTCGCCAAATGCCGGGCCGGCGCCGACTACGCCATCACCCAGATGTTCTTCGACGCGGACGACTACCTCCGTCTGCGGGACCGCCTCGCCGCAGCCGGCTGCGACACCCCGATCATCCCCGAGATCATGCCGGCGACCGACTTCCGCCAGATCCGCCGCTTCGCCGAGCTAACCGACGCCCGCTTCCCGCCCACCCTCACCCAGCAGCTCGAAGCGGCGAAGAACCACCCGGCGACCGCCCACCGCATAGGCGTCGACCACGCCACAACGATGTCCGCGCGCCTCCTCGCCGAGGGCGCCCCGGGCCTCCACTACATCACCCTCAACAAATCCACGGCGACCCTGGAAATCCACCAGAACCTCAATCCCACCCAGCGGTGACCCCCACCCGCCCCCTTCGTTAGGGGACGCGTGAGCACCACCCACCCCACCACCTCGGAAACCCTCACCCGCTTCTACGCCGCCGAAACGGCCTACGTCGCCGCGGGCGGCCCGGGCGCCGCCGCCTTCGACGACATCGCCGCCTGCCTCGACCCGCAGGTGGTGCTGCACCAGGCCCCCGGGCTCCCGTACGCGGGCGACTGGCGCGGCCCCGACGGCATCGAACGCTTCATGGCGGTCATGAGCGAGGCCTGGCAATCCATCGAATTCCTGGACCAGAGCCACATCATCGACGGCCCCGACGTCGTGGTCACCAGCCGCGTCCGCTTCGTGGCCCGCGCGACCGGCCGCGCCCTGGAGACCAGGATCGTCCAGCTGATGACCGTAAGGGACGGAAAGATCACCGAGATCCGCCCGTTCTACTGGGACCCCCCGGCGGTGACCGCCGCCCTGCAAGGTCCCTGACAGCCGGCCCCGAACTCGACGTCGGAAAGCTGCCAGCACCCCGGCCCCCCGACGCCGACGATGGAAGCCACCATGAACCTTCCCGCACCCCACCCCGCACTCGACGCACTCGACCGGGACGAGCTGTTCCAGCAGCTGAACACGGACGGCGTGGCCCTCACCCCGCCCCTCCTCACCCGCGAACAGTGCCAGGAGATCGCCGCCCTCTTCGACGAGCCGCGGCTCTTCCGCTCCACCGTGGTGATGCAGCGGTACGGGTTCGGCCGGGGCACCTACAAGTACTTCGCCGACCCCGCCGCGGTACCGCTGGTGGGCCGACTGCGCGAAGAGCTGTACCCCCTCGTCGCCTGGATGGCCAACCAGTGGGCCCCGCAGCTCAAGGAGCGCGGCTACCCGGCGACCCTGGACGAACTCCTCGCCGAGTGCGCGGCCGACGGCCAGTCCCGCCCCACACCGCTCCTCCTGCGATACGACAAGGGCGACTACGCCTGCCTCCACCAGGACGTCTACGGAGACCTCGTCTTCCCCCTCCAAATCGCCATCATGCTCGACCAGCCCGACGAGGACTTCACCGGCGGCGAGAACGTCTTCGTCGAACAACGCCCCCGCTCCCAGTCCCGGGCGCTGGTCGTCAAACCGTCCCAAGGCCAGGGAATGATCTTCCCCGTCCGGCACCGCCCCGTCCGCGGCGTCCACGGCTTCCGCCGCCACCCGATGAAGCACGGCACCAACGCCGTCGACCGGGGCCGGCGCACGGTACTGGGCCTGATCTTCCACAACGCCCGCTGAACACAAGGAGGGCACGCCCGATGAAACTCTTCACGACAACCGAAAGCCCCTTGGGAGACCTCCTCCTGGTGGGAGACACCACCACCCTGCTGTCCCTCTCAATGCCCGGCACCCGCGGCGCCACCCCACCGCGCGACGACTGGCACCACGCCCCCGAGGCCTTCACCGAAGCGGTGGCCCAACTCCACGAGTACTTCGAAGGCCGCCGAACGCACTTCGACCTCGCGTACCGCGCAGACGGCACGGCCTTCCAGCAACGAGTCTGGGCCGAGATCGACAAGATCCCGTACGGCACGACGACCACCTACGGCGCCCTCGCCGACCACCTCGACATCCCCCGCGGCCAGGTCCGCGCCCTGGGCGCGGCGATCGGAGCCAACCCCCTCCTGCTGATCCGCCCCTGCCACCGCGTCATCGGCGCGGACGGCACCCTGCGCGGCTACGCCGCCGGCATCGAACGCAAGGTCGCCCTCCTCACCCACGAGGGCGCCCTCCAGCCGATGCTCACGCCCTGACCGAAAGAGCCGCCCATGAACGCGCGAGACCGCACCGGCACAGCCGACTGGAAGGCCATCTCCCACGAACTGGACAGCTACGGCTGCGCCCTCACCCCCCAACTCCTCACCCCCACCGAATGCCGCGCCCTGTCCTCCCTCTACGAGGACGAGGACCGCTTCCGCACCACCATCGACATGGCCCGCTACCGCTTCGGATCGGGCGAGTACCGCTACTTCACCCACGACCTCCCCGAACCCGTGGCCGCCCTCCGCGCGGCGCTCTACCCCCACCTCCTCCCCATCGCCCGCGACTGGGCGGCCCGCCTGAACCGCCCCGCCCCCTGGCCGGACGAGCTCGACGAATGGATCGGGATGTGCCACGCGGCCGGCCAGGACCGCTCCGCCCAAATCCTCCTCCGCTACGACGAAGGCGACTGGAACGCCCTGCACCGCGACCTCTTCGGCGACCTGGTCTTCCCGATGCAGGTCGTCATCGGCCTGGACGCCTACGGCACCGACTACACGGGCGGCGAGTTCCTCCTCGTGGAACAACGCCCGCGCGCCCAGTCCCGGGGCACGACAACCCCGCTCCCCCAAGGCCACGGCCTGATCTTCACGACCAGCGAACGCCCCGTCCAAACCAAACGGGGCTGGTCCGCAGGCGCCGTACGCCACGGCGTCAGCACGGTCCGCAGCGGCCGCCGCCACGCCCTGGGCCTGGTCTTCCACGACGCGTCCTGACGGGTGTACGCATTGATCGGCCCGGACGGCCACCCTTACACGTCACGTACCCCGGGCCGACTGGGCGGCCACCGCGGCGCCCGCCTCTACGGCCGCCTGGACTGCCCCTCTGCCCTCCGGGCGATCGCCCGCGGCGGCTACATCACACACCGCGTCTTCTTCGCCGACGAACCCACCGCCCGAGCAGCGGGCTACCGCCCGTGCGCCCGCTGCCTACCGCAGGAGTACAGGGCATGGAAATCCGAACAGGGCGGGGGCCCAAAGGAGGATCCCCCCGCCTCACCCCGACAGAGCAAGCCGCCTACGCCGCACTCCCACCCCCAGCCCCCCACACAGAGGCCGAACTGACCACCCTGATCACCCAAGTGACCCGATCCGGATCCCGAACTGTAGTGATAGGCCACAGCCGCGACCACGCCTCGGTCGCGGCCGCGTCAGCCTTCGCCACAGCCTGGCGCTCCCTGGGCGGCGAGATCCTGGCCACGGTCGACTGGCCCGAACACGCCGCGTCCTGGCTCCGCCCGGCCCGCCGCCTGACGGCCCCCGCCCCCGACGCCTGGGTGATCGCCGCGGCCCCCCTCGGCTGGGCCCAGATGACCCGCCGCCTCCTCCACAGCACCCCCTGGACCCCCACCCGCACCTTCACGCTCACCCAGACCCGGACGGCAGCCCCCTGACCCGCCACGGCATGGCAACACGGTCGCCGTCCCGGGACGGAGCCGGCTCTCACCCGCGGATCATCGACATCAGCAACTGATGCGTCTCCCCATCGGCGGCCACGACGAGTCCGCGGCCCGCCTCTCCGATCGGCCCGCCGTCGATCCCGGTGACCACACAGCCGGCAGCCCGGCACAGGGCGATGCCGGCGGCGAAATGCACGCTCCCCGACAGGTCGCCGCCGTCGGTGACGTACGCGGCGCGCTTGCCGGCGGCGACCCAGGCCAACGCCAGCGTCGTGGACACGACCCGGGGCCGGAACCGCTCGACGAACCCGGGATGCGCCAGCAACTCCACAGCCCGGAACCCGGGCGCACTGGGAAACGGCGGATCCAGATTGACATCCACCAACCGAGTACCAGAGCTCGGCGCCACGGGCACATCGACCCCGCCGTGCCGCACCCACGCACTCTCACCATCGGTAAAGAAGACCTCGCCGCTGAACGGATCGGCCACCGCCGCCGCCCCACCGCGCAGCGCCACGTTGACCGCCACCACCATGTTGCCGACGGCGTAGTTCAGCGTCCCGCACAAGGGATCCACCAACCACTGGCGCGCACCCTCCGCGGCCCCCTGCTGTCCGCCCTCTTCGCCCAGCACGCCGTCATCGGGCCGGGCGGCACGGATGACCCCGAGGATCGCCTCCTCAGCCTCCACATCGGCCGCGGTGGCGAAGTCCCCGCCCCCTTTGTCAACCCGCCCGAGCCGCTGACCGTACATGCCACGCACCACACTGGCCCCGGCCCGCACCGCCGCCATCGCGACCCCGGCATCATCGAGACCCGCATCCGAATTGATCATGCCGCGCAGGATATCGGCGGCCACGACCTGCGGTTCGTACGAGCAGCGCGATGGACACGCTGGCTATCCGACACCGGCGGCGCGACCCTTCTATTGCAACGGACACATGACTGTCGTTGCGTTATTCCACAAGGCCATTGCAATGAAATAGCGCCTCTGACCAGCAGAGATACAAATTCTACGCAACGAACTTGTTGCCGAAGTCGTGAAGGCAACGTAGCGTTTGGGTCATCGGAAACGACAAGAGCTCAAGGAGAGCCACCATGCAGAAGTTCGACACCACCGCCCCGATCGCCGCCGTCCTGGACATCCCCGCGGGCCTGATCCGGTTCATCGCGGCCGATCGGTCCGACACCACCGTCGAGGTCCTTCCCGCCAACGCCTCGAAGAGCCGCGACGTGAAGTCGGCGGAGCAGATCAAGGTCGCCTACAACGACGGTGTCCTGCGCATCGAGGCTGCCCCGGCGAAGAACCGGATCCTGGGCAACTCGGGATCGGTAGAGGTGACGGTCCAGCTTCCGGCCGGTTCCCGCGTGGAGGCGAAGGCGGCCGCCGCCGAGTTCCGGGGCGTCGGACGCCTGGGCGACGTGGTCTTCGAGGGCGCAGCGGGCTCGGTCAAGCTCGACGAGACCGCCGGCGCCCGCCTGGCCCTGCAGTCCGGTGACATCGCGGTCGGCCGTTTGGACGGCCCGGCGGAGATCAGCACCCAGAAGGGCAACATCCACATCTCGGAGGCCATGGGCGGCAGGCTCGAACTGCACACGGAGGCGGGCGACATCACCCTCGGCGCCGCCCGCGGAGTCTCCGCCACCCTCGACGCCGGCACCGGCTACGGCCGTATCAACAACGCACTCAACAACTCGCACGGCGCCACCGCCGCCCTGAACATCCACGCCACCACCAGCTACGGCGACATCACCGCCCACAGCAACTGACCCACCACCCCGAGAAGAACGAATCCGCCTGGACCGGCATGCTGCCGATCGCCCACACCGCTCTGGCCGTGACCGACACTGCGGGTGATGGTCACCGGGGTGCCCATGGGGTGGGGGCGAAGGCACTGATCGGCGTGGTGGTCAGTCAGAAACCGGTGGGGTGCTGCCGTCCGGGGTGGGACGTGAGGGCGCGGTTGTCCGTTCTCTTCGTACACCGTGACAGCCGGCGCGGCGGAGGAGCACGGGCTGGGGGCGCCTGCGGGGAAGGGGGCACATGCCTCGTCTTCCAGTAGCGGAGGGAGTACCGGAAGATCGCGGTGCGCCTGAACGTTGTGGCCGGATATGCAGATCAGCGAAGCTTCCAGGGTCAGCGGTGTCAGCGCTCGCGCGCTGCGGTACTACGAGGCCGAGGGCCTGATCGTCTCCGGCCGGTGCGCCAACGGGTTCCGTGACTACTGCCAGTCGACCCTCGACCGGGTGCTGGTCATCCGCGAGCTGCTGGAGTCCGGGCTGCCCGTGCGGCTCATCAGGGAAGTCCTGCCGCGCCTCACGGATCACCCCGACGAAGTGTGTCCGGAGTTCCTGGCCGAGGTGCAGAGCCACCGCGACCGCCTCGCCGCACGCATCGCCATCCTCAGCGGCCAGCAGGAGGCCCTCGACGCCTTCCTCCAGAAGGCCCGTCCGGCCAGTTCGTGAATGCCACTTGACCTTGACACAAGCGTCAGCCTCCTACGGTCGGCCCATGAGCACTCACGAGCAACTGATGAAGGCCCTGGTCCAGCAGTCGCACCAGGGTCCGAAGGACCTGACCCTCACGGCCGGCCAGCCCCGCCCCGTCCCGGGGTCCGGTGAGTACCTGATCCGTGTGGGTGCCGCCGGGGTCAACTTCGCGGACGTCATGCAGAGCCGTGGCATCTACGAGGGTGGGCCGCAGGCGCCCTACGTGGCAGGCTTCGAAGCCGTCGGCGAGATCGTGGCCGCCGCCCCGGACGTGGAGAGCCCGCTCCCGCTCGGCACCCACGTCGTGGGGGTCGGCGCGGGCGCGTTCGCGCAGTACACGACCATGCACTCCGCCGGCGTACTCCCCGTACCTTCCGGCTGGAGCGACGCCGAATCCCTCGGCCTGGTGCTGAACTGGGCGACCGCGCTGGCGGCACTGAAGCCCATGGGCGAGATCAAGCCGGGCGAGGTGGTGCTGGTGTACGCGGCGGCCGGAGGCGTGGGCCAGGCCGCGGTCCGCCTCGCCCGCCACTACGGCGCCCGCGTCATCGCCACGGCTTCCCCGGCGAAGCACGCGACCGTCAAGGGCCTCGGAGCCGACGAGGTCCTGGACAGCCGACGCCCCGATCTCGCCGAGGAGATCCTGCGCCTGACCGGCGGTGTCGACCTGGTCCTGGAATCCGTGGGAGAGGCCACCTTCGGGGCCAGCCTGGCGGTCGCCAAGCCGTTCACCGGACGCATCGTCATCTTCGGTGCCGCTTCCGGGCACGCCGAGTTCTCCACCCGCGACCTTCTCTTCACCCACTACGCCCAGGTCAGGGGCCTGCACATTTTCAAGTGGGCAGCCGCAGCCCCAGCCGCCTTCAAGGAACTGCTCGTCGAGCTCGATGAGCTCATCGCCCAGGGCGTCTACCCGCCCGGCACTCCGCAGATCCACCCCCTGGCCCTGGGGCCGGACGTGCTGCGGCAGCTGGAAGAAGGCCAGACCAGCGGCAAGCACGCCCTCGACCCCTGGCGCTGAAAACGACTAGGCGGCGCCGACGATCACGTTTCACCCCCACTGCGCAGATTCACCAGCCCACGACAGGGTGATGGGCGTCGTGTGATGTGCACTGGGGTGTGCGTCATCGGTTCTCACTGGTGCTGGGCTGGGCTGGGGTGCGGCGGAACGCTGGGTGCGGGCGGGTTGCGTCGTTCGTGTCCGCCGGGTGGGGGTGGCTTCGGCGGGCCGTACGAACTCCGGCTCGGGGTTGACGAGGCAGAGGAGCTGGGCGGGGTAGATCTGATCCGTTCGGCGCCGCGGAAGGCCGGCCGGTCGCTGGGGTGGTCGCGGCTGCGGACGTTCGGTGGTTCGCTTCCGCAGGTTGCGGTGGCGGGCGTGGCGGACCGTCGGGAGGTCCCCGAGGAGTTTGCTGCGGCGGCTGAGGAGTACGAGTTGGCGCGGGGAGTGCCGTGGCAGAGGTTGTTGGGCAGTCGTTTGAAGCGCGAGCGCGCCACGCGTCTGCTGGCGGACATGACCGCGCGGTTCGAGGGTGACTGGCCGCTGGGCCTGGTGGAGGAGGTGTACGTCTTCGGGTCGTAAGCGCGCGGTGCGCTGGAGCCGAACGATGTCGACGTCGTCATCGAGCACGGTACGGACAAGCGCTGGCTCGGCGAGTCGCTGGATGCCTTGACCAATGGGCGTGACTCGTACGTGGGGATGCCGCAGGCCCTGGGCCGCACCCGGGGGATTTCCTTCTGCGGAACTTGACCACCAAGGGCCTGGAAGCCGCCTCCTACGAGCTCGGGCGCCCGCTGACGGAGATGGGTTCGACCGGTCGCGGCGCGGGCTCCAGCCGGGCCACACACCCCATGGCCGTCAACGAGACCGTCATCGCGATGCTCCGCCCCAAGCCCGACCTGAAGCTGCTCACTGCGGAGCCGGCCGAAGCCAAGGCGGCTGCGCAGGCCGCCGTCGACGCCCCGGCTGGTGTCGGCACGATCGCCTCGTACGCGACCGAGGTCCCGCTCCCAGCGACCGGGACGTGGGGTGCGCCGGGCAAGGGCGGGGCCCAGGCCGACATCGTGCTCACCGCGCCGCAGGACGGGATCCCGCTGTTGTTCATCGAGGTCGACAACTGCCACGAGACCGCCGAGGAGATCGCGGCGAAGCTCGCGAAGTACCACCGGTTCTTCAAGCGGCAGATCAAGGACACCGACGGCAAGGACAAGCCGATGTGGCGCACCCGCTGGCTCGCCCGCGCCGTCGAGTACGGCGAGGCCCCGCACCCGCCCGTGCTCCTGGCCCTCAACCACATCGGCGCCCGCGACCCCAACCGCACCGTCCCGCGGCTACAGGAACTGACCCGCCCGCTGTGGGCGGGCGAGCCGGCCGACGGGTACAGCAGTTACGACAGGAAAATCCCGATCATCGCGACCGGCCTGCGCAACCTGCGCGAGCACGGCCCCAACGGCCCGGTCTTCCTCCGCTTCGGCCGCACCCACATGCAGCCCCTCCACGACGCGATCGGCAACCCCCGCCGGGACGCCGTCCTCGCCCGCCGGGCAGAGCGGATGAAGGCGCAACAGGCGTAGTACCAGGAGCAGCTGCGCCGCGCGGCCGAGCAGGAGAGGGCCGAGCGCGAGGCCGCCCGCCCTGCCTGCGTCGGCTGCGATACGAGGTTCGACAACGACCGCGGGCAGAACACCCAGCTGTCTCCGGAGCCGGGCCACCGGTGGCACCCGACGCTGTGCGAGCCGTGCGAGGCCAAGACCGTCGCGGCAGCGGACCAGGCCGAGCGCGACCGCCTGGAGCAGGAGGCCGCCGTCACCGCCGAGAAGGCCGGCGGCTGGCGCTCCCGCTTCCGGCCCGGGCAAGCTCCCTGAGAGCTGGGCAAGCCTCCCGCTGACAGTGTGGGCAAGCCCAGAGCGACGCAGGGCATGCTCCCGCTGTCGGCGGAAGGTCGGGATGCACGGACAGGGGATGAAGAGTTGTTGCGTCAGTCGTTTGTAGGGCGCCAGATTCGGCCCCGGCGTGTCGCGATCTCAGCGCATATGACGGCGATGATCAAACCGCCGATGGCGATACTGAGGGAGCCAGCGGCGACTAGTCCTGCGGAGAGTTCGCCTCCGTCGCCGATGGAGAGCAGCATCTGGCCTAGCAGGTACGTAGCCACTCCGGCGCCTGCTCCCACGACAACGAGAGGAACGGAGAGGTTCCAGAGGGCCACTCTTAGGTAGAACTTCCTGTCGCTTCGGAACGAGGCCACGGGGCCGAGGCTTCGCGCCTGGTCATCGAATACGGAGGCTGCACCCACGATTCCGGCGAGGACTAGGGCAAGCAAGCCGATCAGTGAGGCATCCAACACCCACTTGACGTAGTCGCTCCGGGCTTGCGCGCCTAGCATCCCGGACTCCACCGGCACGTCAAGCATGGGGAAGCCTAGCGTCCGGTAGGCGGCACCCCAGATGTGAACGGCTCCGATTCCGCCCGAGGTGTTGAAGACCACGAGGGAGACGTTTGCGGGGTCGGTGATGCCTGGGTGCTGGGTGGTGATGCTCACCATGTCCGGTGAGAGACCGAGCACTGCAAGTGCTGTGCGGGGCGCAGTCTCAACGGTCGGTATTGCGTCAGTCAGCTTTGATACGGCCGTGGGGCAGGTGGTGAGTGTTCCGAAGAATGCCAGCGACTCGCAGTCGGCGGACAGTATCGTGCGGCCGCCGTCGCGGTAGATGAGGGCTGTGGGATGGTCTGGGAGCTGCCGGCGGAGCTGGTCGAATCGGGATGGATCACCTGATGCCTTGATCAGGACGGCGTTGCGGTTGTTTACGCCGGCCAAGCGCTTGGCAACGATTTCCGGGCCTTCGAGCTGGCTGGTGACGACTTGGCCCAGGGTCGTGAGGCCGAGCCCCAGGATCATTGCCGCACTGAGTACGGCGAGGACGACGGGTCTGGCGGCGAGCCACCGTCCGGCGATGAGTCCTGCTGCATCGCCCCTGCGGAGCGAATGCGAGGCGATCGCCGATCCGAGAGAGCCTGACAGGCGACCGGCAAGGACGGGGAGGGCTGCGAGTACGAGCATGGCTCCGAAGAAGAAGGCGACCCGCCCCGGACCGTCTGCTCGCCATGTTCCGTACAGGCACAGGGATGACCCGGTCCCGGATAGCACCCACGCCGTCCGTCCGGGCGTGGTTCTGGTCTGCTGCGGGCGGGTGGTCGTCCGCCTGGGGGGAATCACGTAGCGCAGCGCGCTGATCCCCAGGACGAGGGTGGCCGCAGCAAGAATCAGCAGGGGGGTCCGTATGCGCAGTGAGGCCACATCACCAGCTGAGACGGTGTACCCGGTGAACGGAAGGACGGTGTCCCACAGGGTCGTGGCCCACGCAGCGGCTGCCGCCAGGAGCGAGCCCCCCACTACAGGGGCCGCGGCTTCACCGGTGACCACCAGCAGGCGTGCTGCAGATGAAGCTCCCAGAGCCTCGAGCATCGAGATTCGGCGGTCTCTCAGCTCCGCGCCGCCGCGCACCACGACCGTGAGAGAGGCTGCGGCCGGCAACACGGTGAAGAGAAGAAGGAGTATCCAGAGGTCGCCGGAGGACCGTTCGAACTGGTGGCTCACGGTGAAGTAGTCGATGAACTGAGAATTCGGATGCCCGAAGCCCGATATGCGTGTTCTGTGACTCGTTTCACCGAAGATTCCTTCGATGGGGGAACGGGTGTACACCAGCAACTCATCGGGTTCGGTGAGACCCGTTCGCCCGATGGTCCCACCCATGGTGCCGTAGCGGGAGATGAGAGCTCCGGCCGCATGCTTTGCGGCCTGGGGTGAAAGAAAGGCCTCACCCTTCTCAGGCCACCTCTCAAGGCCTGGCGGCGGGCTGGCATCTGCCTGGAGTGGCTCCAGGAAGATGACCGATATGGCCTGACCATCGGCGTAGTCCGGGCGCTCCAGCCATAGGGCCACCGCCTCTTGGCTCTGCTCGGCCATGACCGGGGAACGGGCGTCCTGTCGTTCTTGACGAGCGGCCAGACTGGCATTTACGGCCAGGAGGCTCCAGGCCACCCACAGCACGAGGAAGGATGCTGCGAACAGTCCGAAGCGGTGGATCAGGGCGGATACACCGCTGGACGTTCCTACCCGGTGACCGAGTCGGAGCATGGCCAGGTGCCTGCTCATCTGCGACCCTCTGAGTCCGTGAGTAGGCGTCCTTCGGTGAGCTCAAGCGTCCGGTCGGCGCGGGCGGCAATTTGAGGATTGTGGGTCACCACGATCAGCGCACACTGAAAGCGGGTGGGCAGATCGAACAGCAGATCAGCGACGACGTCGCCCGTCCGCGCGTCGAGGGAACCGGTGGGTTCGTCCGCCAGAACCACAGAAGGCCTGCCGATGAGTGCGCGGGCGACGGCGACACGCTGACGCTCTCCGCCCGACAGGGATGCGGTGTTCTTGGATGAGGATTCCAGTACGCCGAGCTCATCCAGCAGGCTCTGTGCGTCCGCGTATGCCTTCTTCGCGTTGCCGCCGGCGAGCAGGACCGGTAGTGCGGCATTCTCCAGAGGCGACAGTTCCGGTATCAGCTCACCGAACTGATAGACGGTACCCACGGTGCGCAGCCGCATTGCGGCTCGCTCGCCTGCAGATGCCTGGGAGATGTTGACGCCGGCGATGCGGATGACACCGGACGAGGCGGGGATCAGACCGCTGAGGCAGCAGAGGAGAGTCGTCTTCCCCGAGCCGCTGGGGCCTGTCACCGCCACGGATGATCCGGCAGCAACACTAAGGGAGAGCCCGTTCAGAAGACGGCGATCACCGATGCTGTAATACAGGTCCTTCACTTCTACTGCGGCTGTCTCTCGATCGTGCAGGTCGGTTCTCATGCTTCCTCGTTGTCAGCCGGGCAGCGCGGAGCCGGGTGTACCGAACATCCCGGCTCCGCGCGATGAACATGTGCTGGATCAGGGCCGGTACTTCCAGGGGCCGTAGGGGTCGGTTGCCCAGTCACGAATCTGCTGTGAGCGGTGCTTCTTGACCCGGTTGGTGCTGCTGAGGTCGAATCCGCCGTTGCAGGTTCCGTTTCCGGCCTGCGCCCATGCCTCGTGTGAGGAGTTGTCGTCCCGCGTGAAGTGGGCCTTCACAGAGTTCCCGTCCTGGTCCATGTCGCACGCTAAGGCACCGCCCCAGCTGACACCGGTATGCCAGTCTGTTACGTCATCGCTGTAACTGTTGTAGATATAGGACCTGTCGGCGTTTGCGACGGGGGCGCTGAAAGCGACGGCGGCTGTCACGAGCACAGCCACCTGGGCAATGCGGTGCATGAAAAGATTCCTCTCTAATTGAAGGGCCACGTGGACCCGATACGAGACGGCGGCTGGCCAACCAGCGCGTCGTCTGTACAGCTGCATGGTCGTCAGAACCTGGTGCGTCTTGCCGGCTAGTAGCGCTGGCCTGGCCTGAATCCCTCCGCACCTTCAGCGACGGGTGGCCACCCACGAGGCTCCCGTCACTCCTCGAACCGGATCGCAGTTGATCGAACTGCGCAACTGCGGGGGGGCAACGTCCTGCCCGGGCAACCGGAGCGAAGCTGTCGTGGCAGGCCCTGATACCTCTTTAGGGGACCCCGGTGGAGACTGCCGTCTCGAAAGGCCGAAACACGGTAGGCGGCGGTGGTGATCAGACAGGTACCTGGCAGACAAGCCAGGTCACCGTCGAGCGCAGCCCGTCCGGACCGCTTCGCAGTGATGCCCTGGGACATCAGTGTGAGGTCTCCCTTCCGCGTCTGGTCGACCTCGACCACGCGGCGTCGAGTAAGAAGCGCAGCGAGGCCAGGGCGTCGTCAGTCACTTGATGTCTGGGTCCGTCGCCATTGTTTTGGCGAGGTGGAACGCGACGCGGACGGGCGAGATGGGACTTCGCGAGATGGGTGAAGGCAGTTGCGCGCGAGTGATCTGACGCGGGCCCGTGTGCACGCCTCGGCCTCTGCAGGTTCAGGCTGGCGGGGAGATCATCCGCTCGGTGCCGAGGCTGTTCATGCGGGTGTCCTGGTACATGGTGGTTTCGCCGTCGGTCCAGCGGATCATGAGGTCGTTGGTGAGGCCGTCACTGGTGAACTGTCCGGTGGTCATGATCACGCTGTGGGTCCACGTCTTGTTGGGGCCGTGGATGCGCTGCTCACCTCCGAGGCCGCCGGTGGTGGTGCCGACGTAGTTGTCGAGTTCGCCGCTGTCCCAGCGGACCATGAGGTCCCACTTCTGGTTGCCGGAGAACTGCCCGGACGTCAGCAGTGTCGCTTCCTTCCAGGTGCTGTTGGGGTCCTTGAGCTTGTATTCCTGGCCCAGGGTGCCGGCGCCCACGTTGGTGAACAGGCTGAGCTCGCCGTCGGACCACCGCACCATGAGGTCGGTGACGTAGGTGGTTGCGTTGAAGCGGCCCGCGGCAATCTGGGTGGCGTGGCTCCAGATGGACCCGGAGGGAGCCATTTCGACGCCGGCGCCCAGGCCGTTGGAGCCGACGTCGCCGTGCAGAGTCATCCTGCCGTCGTCCCAGCGGACCATGAGGTCGAACTGGTTGGAGCCGGTGAAGTCGCCGGCGGTGATGGTGGCGACCGGCTTCCAGCCTGCGTTGGGCGCTAGTACTCCAGTGGCGGTTCGCTATCTGGCCTGGTCGAAGGGTTCGCTCGGAGTGTAGGGGCGGGGTGGTGGGCCCGGCTGGAACTCAGCAGAA
>NZ_JBICYR010000011.1:233496-240095 GCF_043201175.1 Streptomyces sp. NPDC048337 | reverse complement strand
ACCCCGCCTGGGCCGGGGGGGGCCCGGCGCCCGGAGCTGACGGCGCACCGGGACATCCCGCACGCCGGGGCGCCCAACACCCCGTGGCGCCCCCCCCGGGGGGGGGGGCGGGGCCCCCGCGCCCCGCCCGCCCCTCCGGTGTTTACGCCGCCCAGTCGGCCAGCGCGTCGAAGTCCGGCCGGGTCAGCCCGATCCGCTCGTCGACGTACATGAGCAGCGCGTGCGCCGGGTGGCGCTGTTCGACGTACTCGTGGTCCATGGCCGTGATGTCGTCGTCGATCCAGGCGAAGGGCCGCGCGCCTGCGTACTCCAGGACGTACTGCGTTTTCCAGAACGTGCCGCGCGGCGCCCGGCCGTGCATGACGGGCCAGTCGATGAAGGGGAGTCGCGGCAGGCCCAGGTGCGGGCCTATCCAGTCGTTGGCCTCGTCCTTCCACGTGGTGGCCCAGACGAGCTCGTACGAGTCCGCCAGCGCGAGCAGCTCCTCCCCGTGGTCGGGATTCAGCCAGACCCGCAGCGGCTTGCCGTCCGTCCAGCCGGTGGGCCGCATCCGGTGGGTGGTGTAGCCCTCGGGGCGGCGCTGGGCCTGGGCCGCGTACGGGTTCAGCGGGCCGTCGACGTCGATCAGCAGCAGTGGCTTCATGGGCTGAGGGTTCCTTTTCCGCTGCCTGTCCGGCAGCTCATTTACCGATCGAATGAGACAGTGACGTCTCATTCGGGTTATGCTTGTCTCATGGCCATGGATCGTGACCAGGTGCTCCGCGACGCGGCCGCCCTGCTCTCCCGCAAGTCGACCGCCACGATGGACGAGGTCGCCCGCGCCGCCGGAATCGGGCGCGCGACCCTCCACCGGCACTTCGCCGGGCGCGACGCCCTCGTACGGGCCCTCGAGGAACTCGGCATCCGCGAGTTCGAGGTCGCCTTCGACAACGCCCGCCTCGACGAGGGCACGGCGGTCGAGGCGCTCCGCCGGCTCGTCGCCGAGACCGAGCCCAACGCCCAGCTGCTGGCCTTCCTCGTCACCGAGAACCAGCTCTTCGAGGGCGACCAGATCAACGAGGGGTGGGCCCGCCTCGACGCCCGCGTCGGCGCACTCTTCCGGCGCGGCCAGCAAGAGGGCGACATCCGCATCGACCTGAGCCCCGCCTGGCTCACCGAGGCCCTCTACGGCCTCATCGGCACCTGCGCCTGGGCCGTCATGGACGGCCGGGTCGCCGCCAAGGACTTCCAGTACATGATCATCGAGCTGCTGCTCGGTGGCGCACGACGGAGCGTGGAGTGATGAGCCGTACCGAACAGCTGAACCGGCAGACGGGGGCGGAGGGGAAGAGCCCGGGGCGCTGGCTCGCGCTCTCCGTGCTCGTCCTGGCCGTGCTGCTGGTCGCGGTGGACGCCACCGTCCTCGGTCTCGCCACCCCCTCCCTCAGCGAGGACCTCAAGCCGTCCGGCACCCAGCTGCTGTGGATCGGCGACATCTACTCCTTCGTCATCGCCGGACTCCTGGTGTCGATGGGCAGCCTCGGCGACCGCATCGGCCGCAAGAAGCTGCTCCTGGGCGGTGCCGCCGCCTTCGGCGCCGTCTCCGTCCTCAACGCCTACGCCACCAGCCCCGAGATGATGATCGTCGCCCGGGCCCTGCTCGGCGTGGCCGGCGCCACCCTGATGCCGTCCACCCTCGCGCTGATCCGCAACATCTTCCACGACCCCAAGGAGCGCAGCCTCGCCATCGGCATCTGGGGCGCCACCGCCTCCGCCGGCGCGGCCATCGGCCCGGTCCTCGGCGGAGCCCTGCTCCAGCACTTCTACTGGGGCTCGGTCTTCCTCATCAACCTGCCCGTGATGGCCGTCCTGGTCCTCGTCGGCATCAAGCTGCTGCCCGAGTCCAGGAACCCGGTCGCCGGCCCCTGGGACCTGGTCAGCGTAGGCCTCTCGCTCGGCGGTGTCATCGGTGTCGTCTACGCCGTCAAGGAAGTCGCCACCCACGGCCCCACCTGGGAGGTCTGGGCCGCCGCCGTGCTCGGCGCGGGCGCCCTGTACGCCTTCGTGCGCCGCCAGTTCACGCTCACCGCGCCGCTGCTCGACATCCGGCTCTTCCGCCACCGCGGCTTCTCCGGCGCGGTCTTCGCCGACCTGCTCACCGTCTTCGGGCTGTCCGGGCTGGTCTTCTTCCTCTCCCAGTTCCTCCAGCTGGTCCAGGGCTACGAGCCGCTCCAGGCGGGCCTCGCCGAAATACCCGCCGCCGTCGGCGCCGTGGTCACCGGCCTGCTCGCCGGCCGGTACGCCCGCCGCTACTCGGTGCGTTCCATCGTCGCCTTCGGCCTGGCCGCCATCGGCCTCGCGCTGGGCGCGCTGACCCTGATCCACCAGGAGAGCGGCTATCCGCTGCTCGGCGCCGCCCTGCTCGTCGTCGGACTCGGCGCCGGCTTCTCCTTCACCGTCACCGCCGACGTCATCCTCTCCAGCGTCCCCAAGGAGCAGGCCGGTTCGGCCTCCGCCGTCTCCGAGACCGCGTACGAACTCGGCGCCGCCCTCGGCATCGCCCTGCTCGGCTCCGTCGTCACCGGCGCCTACCAGAGCTTCATCGCCCCGGCCTCCGTGCCCGCCCCGGTCGCCGACGCCGCGCACGAATCACTGGGCGGCGCGCTGGAGGCGGCCAAGGCCCTCGACCCGGACACCGCCCGGGTGATGGTGGAGGCCGCCCAGGAGGCCTTCGTCGACGGCCTGCGGCTCGCCTGCGGGGTCGGCGCGGCCGTCCTGCTGGCCACCGCCGTGGCCGCCTGGTTCCTGCTCAAGGGCCAGGAGCTCCAGGACGGCATCGAGCACTGACGTCCCGCCAGGGGGTGGTGTGCTGAGCGGAGTTGACAGTCCGTTGACCCGCGGGACACCATCCCGGCGATGGAGATCAACGACCTGACCCCGGCGGAGCGCCGCGTATGGGACGCCTTCCCGCGCGGTGAGGGCGTCGACTTCCGTGAACACCCCGATGAGACCGGAGCCGCGGGCGAGACCTGGGGCCCCGAGCGGACCGTGCGGGCAGAGGTGCTCACCGCCCTCCTGCTGAACGGGCCCAGCGTCGGGGGACAGGTCGCCGGGCTCAACATCAGGGGCGCCCGGATCACCGGCAAGCTGAACCTCCGGTACGCCGTCGTCGAGCACCCGATCCGCCTGCGCGCCTGCTGGTTCGAGCGCAAACCCCTGCTCTACGGGGCCCAGCTGCGGACCTTCGTCGCCAACGACTCGACGCTTCCCGGCCTGACGGCCGACTCCGTCCGCGTCGACGTCGCCCTCAAGCTGTCCTGCTGCCGCATCACCGGGCCGGTCCGGCTCGCCGGGGCCCGGATAGCCGGGGGCCTCTTCCTGCGCCGCGCGGTCATCGGCACGCCTCCCACCGGCGAGGACCCCCCGGAGGAGACCCAGGAGCCCCCGCTCCAGGTCAGCCACGCCGACATCGGCACCGACGTCATCGCCATGGAACTCACCGTCCACGGGCAGACCAGGATCAACGGCACCACCGTCGGCGGTCAGATCAACCTCAACGACTCCCGCCTCCTGGCCCCCGGCGGCATAGCGCTGCACGCCGAGAACGTGACCGTCGGAACCGACCTGCGGGGCCACCGGCTGCACGCCCGCGGCATGGTCAACCTCACCGGCTCCCGGATACCCGGCCAGGCCATGCTTACCCGTGCCGACCTCGGCAGCCCCGGCGGGACGGCCCTGCGTGCCTCCAGCTGCGCCATAGGGGAGATGTGGCTGCGCCAGTGCCCACCGATCCAGGGCGGCGTGAACCTGCGCCGGTCCACCTTCGACCTGCTCCACATCGATCCCGAGGCTTGGCCCGAGCGGATCGCCATGGACCGGCTCAGTTACCGCACCCTCGCCCCCCACCTGCCCGCCGAGGAGCGGCTGCCCGCGCTGGAGCGAGAGGAGTCGGGCTACCTCCCGTACGCCTACGAACAGCTCGCCGCGGCCTACCGTACGGCGGGCGACGAGGCGGCCGCCCGGACCGTCCAGCTCGCCAAGCTCCGGCGGCACCGGCGCACCCTGCCGCCGCAGGGGCGGCTGTGGGGACTGCTCCAGGACGTCACCGTCGGCTACGGATTCCGGCCGCTGCGCGCGGCGGGGTGGCTGCTGGCGCTGCTGCTGATCGGGTCGATCGCGTACGGGATCCACCCGCCGCGGGAGCTGAAGACGGGGGAGGCGCCGGAATTCAATCCGGTGTTCTACACGATCGACCTGATGCTGCCGATCATCGGCTTCGGCCAGGAGCAGGCCTTCGCGCCGAGCGGCTGGTACCAGTGGCTGTCGTACCTGCTGATCGTGACCGGCTGGATCCTCGCCACCACGACGGCGGCGGGCGTCAGCCGGTCACTCCAGCGGCAGTAGCCGGTGCTTACGCGGCCTTGGCCTTCGTGGCGTACATGTCCACGTACTCCTGGCCCGAGAGCCGCATGACCTCGGCCATCACCGAGTCGGTGACGGCGCGCAGCACGTAGCGGTCGCGGTCCATGCCCTCGTAGCGGGAGAACTCCATCGGCTCGCCGAAGCGGATGGTGACCCGGCCCGGGCGCGGCATGCCGGCGCCGCCGGGCTGGAGCTTGTCGGTGCCGATCATCGCGAACGGGACCACGGGGGCGCCGGTCATCAGGGTCAGGCGGGCGATGCCGGTGCGGCCGCGGTAGAGCCGGCCGTCGGGGGAGCGGGTGCCCTCGGGGTAGATGCCGAAGATCTTGCCCTCTTCGAGGATGCGGCGACCGGTCATCAGGGCGGCGACTCCGCCGTTGGCCCCGTCACGGTCGACGGGGATCATGCCGGCGCCGGTGAAGAACCAGGCCATGGCGCGACCCTTGATGCCCTTGCCCGTCACGTACTCGTCCTTGCCGATGAAGTGGACCGTGCGGTCGCACACCAGCGGCAGGAGCATGGAGTCGATGAAGGTGAGGTGGTTGCCCGCCAGGATCACCGGCCCGTCGCCCGGGATGTTCTCGATGCCCTCCACACGGGTGCGGATGATCAGGCGAATGATCGGTCCGACAGTGGCCTTGATGAGCCTGGTACGGAACAACGTGAGCCCTCCGGCATCGAAAAGCGGTTTCGCACCACACGGCGGTAGTGCAGGTGAGGACGATACTCGCGGGTCAGCCCTGATCGCACATCGGGTTCACCACTCGGATACGCAGTGTTGACGCACGTTTCCGCCATGTTCCGCAGCCGCACCCCCTGCCGATACCGCGTCCTGCCTACGATCGGCACGCCGATTCGGGCATTTCGCAGCGAGGAGTGGCACTCATGACGCAGGGTGGGGCAGCACGGCGCACGGTCCTGGGGGCGGCCGTCCTGGCGGCCGGAAGCGGGATCACCGCACTGTCGGCGGGGACGGCCGCGGCATCGGCATCGGAGGCGGGCCACGGCGGGGGCGGCTACCGGGACCTGCCCTACCCGACGGTGATCGGCCACCGCGGCGCCAGCGGCTACCGGCCGGAGCACACGCTCGGCTCCTACCAGCTCGCCCTCGCCCTGGGCGCCGATGTCATCGAACAGGACCTGGTCCCGACCAGAGACGGTCACCTGGTGTGCCGCCACGAGAACGAGATCGGCGGGACCACCGACGTCGCCGACCACCCCGAATTCGCCTCGCGCCGTACCACCAAGTCCGTCGACGGGGTCTGCCTCACGGGCTGGTTCACCGAGGACTTCACCCTCGCCGAACTCAAGACCCTGCGCGCGAAGGAACGTATCCCCGCCGTCCGCCAGCGCAACACGCTCTACGACGGCCGGTGGGACGTGCCCACCTTCGAAGAGGTGCTGCGCTGGGCCGACCGCGAGGGCAAGCGGCGCGGCAAGCGGGTCTGGCTGCACGTCGAGACCAAGCACCCCAGCTACTTCCGCGCGCTGGGCCTCGCCCTGGAGGAGCCCCTCGCGAAGCTGCTGCGCCGCTACGGGCGCGACGGCCGGAACGCGGCCCTCTTCCTCCAGTCCTTCGAGCCCTCCAGCATCCAGCGGCTCTCCCGGCTGGTATCGGCGCCCCGCGTGGTCCTGCTCTCCGCGGCGAACACCCGTCCGTGGGACTTCGAACAGGCCAAGGACCCGCGTACGGTCGCGGACCTGGTCAAGCCCGAGGGCCTGCGGTGGATCGCCGGCTTCGCCCAGGGCATCGGCCCGACCATGGACCTGATCCTCCCGCGCGACGCGTCCGGCAGGCTCGGCACTCCCACCACGCTGGTCGCGGACGCCCACGCCCGCGGGCTGGTCCTGCACCCCTACACCGCGCGCAACGAGAACAGCTTCCTGCCGGCCGACTACCGCAAGGGCACGGATCCGGCCGCGTACGGGGACGCCTTCGGCGCCTTCCGGACGTACTTCGAACAGGGCATCGACGGCATCTTCACGGACAACCCAGACACCGGGCTGCTCGCCGCGGAGGCCTTCCGCCCGGGCCGCCGCCCCGTCAACCACTGAGCGGACCTTCACGAACGAGTGGGGCGGGGGCCGCGGGGGGCCCCCCCCGGCCCCCCCCCCCCCCCCCCCCCCCCCGGGCCAGGGGGATGGGGGGCACGGGTTGAGCGGCCGGCCCCGCGGCCGGGGCGCCGCCGCCGGCGCCG